>NZ_CAWPKW010000379.1:0-1209 GCF_963888615.1 Brasilonema octagenarum UFV-OR1
TAAGCTCTCGGTAGGTCAACTGTTTATCTTCAAAAACCACAGCAATGGCATTAGGCGATCGCTCCACCTGTTCTTCAAACAACTGGTGGATACACTTATCTATGGGATACTCTTTTGTGGTGTTGTTCCACTCTACTAATAGCTGATGTCGCTCTGGCTCTGTAAGCAGTGGCAAAGTGGAAATACACTGATCTGGATTGATGGTGAAGTTTTCCAGTAGGGTCTGCAAATGCCCTAAAATTCGCCTAATCGAGGCTGACTCAAACAACTTGGCGTTATATTCACAACTTATAATTAATTTCTCTTCTTTTTTAGAAACCAAAACAACTAAGTCGCACAAAGCGCTATGTTCCTGTTGGGCGAGATTCTCTTCGCAAATCGGCGTTTGTGAAAGACAAAATGGTACATCGCATAGCACCAACATTACTTGAAAAATTGGCGCTCTTGTTAAATTCTGTCCATTTGCTACAACCAACTTCTCAAACGGGTAATCGCGATTCTGTGCAGCTTCCTCAACTTTGTTACCAATCTCCTGGCAAAGTTCTCTAGCCGTTAGCTCTTCGGTTAAATTTGTCCTGAGTACCACTGGATTGATGAATCTTTCAGGGTTTGCTCCCTCTTTGGAGCGAAGACTATCAGCAGACAGAGACCCCACAATGATATCTTTCTGTCCCGTGTAACGAAGCAAAAGAACTTTAAATGCAGCAAGGAGCGTGGTAAAAATAGTAAAGTTCTCATCCTGACAAAATTTATCGAATTTTAAGCAGAAGTCTTCATTACTCTCAACCGATTCCTTAGCTCTAATGAATGACTGAACCGGTGAGCGTGGATAATCTGATGGGATTTCTAATATAGGGAGAGCGCTATTAATTTGCTGTTCCCAGTATATTTGCTGTTGAGTTAAGCTATTTCTGCTAGGCATGCGGTGTATATCTTTTGAAGGAAGGAAGAGTCTGTTGATTTCTTGCTCGGTGAGAAAACGCAACAACTCGGAAGCATCGACGCGCACTTGCTGTTGCCACAGCATCAGGCGTTTGCTCCACCTGCGCTTCAAATAGCTGGTGGATACACTTATATTTCTGTTGATTACGACTGATTTGGCTGTTTCCTGATGTATTAACATTCATAATTTTTAGCTACAAAAGCAACAAACTTACTCCAATAACTGTCGAAAACCTTCCCGTCATTTGCTGTCATACATATTAGAAG
>NZ_CAWPKW010000380.1:0-24446 GCF_963888615.1 Brasilonema octagenarum UFV-OR1
TGTACTCCTTATTTGCCTTTTACGGGTTTGTTCGGTTAGGTGCAAGATGTGAGTTGAGAAATCTGGCAATTCAGTTGAGGGAAGCGTTGAATTTATCCTCACCAACTGCTGTGAACATTTCAGAAGAGGATTTACAAGCGCATCTGCAATTCTTGATGACGGTACTGCGAGCAACAGCAGAAAGTAGAGGTGATGCGCGGGTAGTTTACCCGTTACTGGCAAACAACACAAAATATCTCAATCTGAATTTAGTAGAAGTCTTGCGGCGTTGGGTGACAAATAGGCTGGCGAAAGTTCAGACAAATGACATACAATCCATCGCTGGATATATTGGCAATGTTAGTAATCTGATTCAGCAATTCCCCTTGGGTGACAAAGCCAGCAACATGGAAATTGCGATCGCTGGTTATGAAGCTATCTTAACCGTGTTCACCCGTGACGCCTTCCCCCAAGATTGGGCACACGCGCAAAATAATCTGGGGAATGCTTACTGTGACAGAATATTGGGCGAGAAAGCACAGAATTTAGAATTGGCGATCGCATCTTACACCAATGCTTTGTCCGTAAGAACCCGCGACGCTTTCCCGCAAGATTGGGCAGATACGCAAAATAATCTGGGGACTGCTTACTGTAACAGAATATTAGGGGAGAAAGCACAGAATTTAGAATTGGCGATCGCATCTTACACCGCTGCATTGTCCGTAAGAACCCGCGACGCCTTCCCGCAAGATTGGGCGGCGACACAAAATAATCTGGCGGCTGCTTACTCTGACAGAATATTGGGGGAGAAAGCACAGAATTTAGAATTGGCGATCGCATCCTATACCAATGCTTTGTCTGTTAGAACCCGCGACGCTTTCCCGCAAGATTGGGCGACGACGCAAAATAATCTGGGGAATGCTTACTGTAACAGAATATTGGGGGAGAAAGCACAGAATATAGAATTGGCGATCGCATCTTTCTCTGCTGCGTTGGAAGTTTACACCCGCCAAGCGTTTCCCCAAAACCATGCTGACACATCATTCAACCTAGGTATTGCTTACCAAGATGCACAACGCTTAACTGAAGCTTACACAACTTTTCATTCTGCTATTGAAACAGCAGAGTTGTTGCGCGGGGAAATTGTTTCTGGTGATCAAAGCAAACGCAAACAAGCAGAAGAATGGAACAAACTTTATAGGCGCATGGTAAAAGTTTGTTTGGAATTGGGCAACATCACTGAAGCTTTTGAATATGTTGAGCGCAGCAAAACCCGTAACTTAGTTGAACTTATCCTTGAGCGCGACCTGAATACCATCTTCCCTCCAGAAATTGTCACTGAACTAGAACAACTTCGACGTGAAATTGCTAGTGGTCAGAATCAACTCCAAAATCACAAAGCCGAAAACCCAACAGCCCTAGCGCAACATCTCCAGCAGTTACGAGAGAAACGCAAAGAATTACAAGACAGTTACCTCCCTATTGGTTATGGCTTCAAGTTTGACCAATTCCAAGCAACTTTAGATCACCAAACTGCCGTTATCGAGTGGTATATTACCAGTGCAGGCATTGAGACATTCATTATCACCCGTGATAGTCTCCAACGGTTGAACATATCTAAGCAAACTGATGAGGAGAATGCTTGGATAAATTGGGCTAACGAGTATTTCAACGCTTACTATCAGCCAGAAAAAACTGAGTGGAAAAATAGTCTTGCCTCTCGCCTGCGTCACCTCGCTGAGATTTTGCATCTGGAAGACATTCTTAAGCTAGTACCAGAGACTTGTTCGCGCCTTGTCCTCATTCCCCATCACTACCTGCACCTATTTCCTCTCCATGCACTTCCTTTGGCTAACGGCGATTTCTTATGCGATATTTTTCCTAACGGCGTAAGTTACGCCCCTAGTTGTCAACTGCTGCAACAGGTACAATTGCGACAACGCCCTGACTTTCAATCGCTGTTTGCTATCCAGAATCCTACAGAAGACTTATATCAAGATTATGAATGGGATTTAGGAGCAGTTGCAGCAATCAAAAAACAATTTGTTTCTTCTGAAATCTTGAAGCAAGCCAACGCTAAAAAATCAAGATAATAAAACTAAATTTTTTGGCTGGCTGGCTTCGCTTCGGACTCAAAGAAATAACAGGACAAATTAAAGCCAATTACCAATTAAAACATAAGCAGACCAAAAGCTAGGAGAACTGTAGTTAGGATGTTTCAATAGTTGTAGCTGAGCAAGACGCAAAGCTTCTGCTTTAGTCATATTGACATTCTTCAACTGTGTATAAAAAGCACCAACAAATTGTGCTGTTGATTCATCATCAATTTGCCACAAGGATGCTACTGTACTGCGTGCGCCCGCTTTGAAGGCTGCACCAGCTAAACCTAAAGCTGCACGGTTGTCTCCGGCTGCTGTTTGGCAAGCACTTAAAACCAACAGTTGCACACCTTCTGGTTTCTTTTCATCTCGCGTGCGAAGGATATTGTCGAAATCTATAACGTTAATTGGACCATTGGCAGCTAAAATAAAAGTCTGATCAGCACGTGAACTAAACTGACCGTGTGTTGCCAGATGTAAAATGTTGAAGCGAGTAGCATTCACTTTGCTCATCCAAGCTTGTTTGGTGAATTGCTGATCCAAAAGGCTGGTTGTTGATATTCCAGCTTGGGCTATCAGGTTTAACTCTGTCTTAATTGCAGGTAAGGGTGAAAATTGGCTATATCCCAGTGGCGGTTGAGTCAGCCCTGCGGTGAGAGCATTCAGCCGCCCCCGCGCTAGGGGTTTGGGATTTTGAAGTTGCAAACCTATGCTCAGGGCGATCGCATATTTCTCCACTAAATATTGCTTGCCATCGTAAAGTGCAGATAGCGGTATATTGCGCAATACTCCATCAGGTATAAACACGAGGGTGTTTACCCCACTTTTTTGCAGTTGAGACTCAATTGGTTTGATCAACCAATTATATACCTGTTGCGACTGGGTTTTGAATGCTTTAATCGCATATGGTTGGACAAGATTCTGCCGCAGTTCGCCGACAATTTTTTCCACTTCGGCTTGGCTAATCTTGGTGCTATAGTGTTGCAAGGGTTGTTTAGGGATTTTGACAATAACTTGAAGTTCGTCTTCAAGAATAATCGGGTAAAGAATAGCAGCAGTGGGGTTATCTCGATCTACCACTTTGTCGAGTAGAACTTTTTGACCGAGTAAGCAAGCTTGCCGGAAGAAATTGTCTAATTCTGCTAATTGTAATGCTTCAATTTGCTGACGAGCTTTTTCTAAATTTTTGTTATTAGGTTGTGTTTGTTGCTCTTTTAGAAGTAATTCCACTGATTGCCGATAAACAGGTTCTACACTGTCTCGAAAAGAGAACTGTACATCTTGTGTCACTGCTGCTAAGTCACTGCGCAAAGACTGAAGAGTGTCTACAGCAGTATCGTAGGCTGCGATCGCTTTCTTTATATCTCCTTTTGCCTTGAGTAATCTTCCTAGTTGCCATTGCCAGCGATAAGCAATTTCTGGTGCGTGACTTGCCTGTGCTAATAGTAACGCTTGTTGCGTCAAATTTTGCGCCTCGGACCACTCCCCAGCTTTTTCGTACAAACCACCCAAACTTCCCAAAGCATATGCCTCTGATTGCTTGTCACCCAAATCGCGGGCTTGTTGAACAGCAGTAGTCAGCAGTTGAGTAGAGAAAGATGGGGTGAGTGTTTGTTCTCCTAACGCTTCGACTCCGCTCAGCGTTAGCTTCCCGAGACTATGAGCAAAGTTAATCCGAGCGTAGATAGCAGAACGAGTCAGGGGGAGTGTGTCGAGTTGGGGTTGAATCAATGGTATCAGAGTTTGCGCTTGTGCTAATTGTTGATTCTCAATCAGAAGAGTCAACTGATTGAGTTGCGCTTGGACTTTTGTCAGAGGTGAGGGAGATACTTGAACTGTTTTTTGATAAAATTCTATTGCTTGTTGTGTTTGCTGCTGTGTAGTGGCGTTATTTCCTAAACTAAAAAGACTTGCGCCGATCTGGGCTGGAGATTTCAGGCGTTGGGCAATTTCGAGACTTTGTTGTAAAGCATCTTGAGAATCTTTCAGTTTACCCACTACCTGAAGGACATCACCAAGCGATCGCAACCCCACTGTCTTTTCTAAAGAGTCTGGCTGTGATTGTAAAATTTTAGAAACATCTTCCAGGGTTTTTTCTGCACGACGGTAAAAACCTTGAGTTCGTAATGCTTCTGCTTGATTGATGCGCGATCGCACGACGCCATTTTTATCATCAATATTGCTATAAACCTTTTGCGCGTCCTGCCAAGTTACCGAAGCCTCTTGTGGTTGTCCTGTTACGAGTTGCAAACGACCTAGTATATCAAGACTTTGGGCAAGAACTTTAAGTTTCGGGTGTGCTTGTCCCCTGATCTGCTGCTGCGGATATCCTAAAATATTTAAGCTTTCTGCGATCGCCTGCTTTGCATCATTCCACGCACCAAGTTGTTGGTAAGCCAAACAAAGGTTACTCAAAGTTGCAGCAAGTCTGAGATTATCTCCTTGCGATCGGTATTGCAGAGCTTCTTGCTGCAATACTTGCACAGTTTCAGCATACCGTCCATTATCATACAGTACTTTTCCCTCTTGCTGTAAAGAAGTAGGAGCAGCAGGTGAGGCAGGAAGTTTTGCCAGCACAGGTGAACCAAGGACACACAACAAAGCGGTTATAACAGCCAAAACCAAGTAATACCGGATGAAATGGTGTCTCTTCATATACTTACTTCTTAAAAGAAGGAAGAAAACTAATAATTAATGACTCATAACTAAATCAAAAAGGATTAACAATGATAGAAAAATACAAACCGTTTTCCTGCCATGTATTTTTCTCCCCTGGTATGGAAATTATCGGAATACCCCAGTCAAAGCGGGCAGTCAGCCAGTTTTCAAGTTGTAGACGCAACCCTAACCCCCCAGAAACAAGTGTATTATCTTCTAGCTCCAAATTACTACCCTGTCTACCAGAACGGTTCCAGCCTGTGCCAACATCAAAGAAGGGGGTGAGTTGCAAAAGGTTATTGCGTCCAGAGAAGCGAACAATGGGAATTCGCACTTCAGCAGAAGCAAAGATACCATTGTCTGTTAGTAAAGCATCTTGGCGGTAGCCTCGGACACTTTCTATACCACCTAAGCTAAATTGTTCAAATGGAACAAGCGGTCGGTCTGCAAATTGTACGTCTCCTCTCAGTAATAACACGGTATCGCGAGCCAACAAGCGCACCCACTGTGCTTGTCCTCTCCAAGCCAAGAAACTATTGGCATCAAAAGCATCAAGTCCTAAACTGAACTGAGAACGAAAGGCAAGAACTTGCTGACTGCTGCGCTGGGTCCATTCTTGAAAAAAACGCACAGCACTAATCCGTGTTTTTCCTTCGTCATCTGCACCGAAAGCCCCCACCGCACTTGAAAAGGGAATTTCCCCATTGAGTAAACTGGCTTTGCTTTCACGGCGAGTTGCACTCACACCTAATGCCAATTCCTGAGTTGGAGATTGGATGATGGGCTGGCGTAGTGTGAGTTCGTAGTAGGTAGAGTCGGATTGAATATCAAGGACATTAAAAGGTCTTTCGATGATATCGCTATCAGAAAAGCCAAAGCTAAAGCTAACTGTGCCATTGCGGGCATTAAAAGGAACAGAGTAGCTAAAATCAAAAGCATTGTTACCATCAGTATTAGTATAACTAGCGATGACGCGATCGCCCCATCCAAAAAGATTGGCTTCGCTGACTTCGATTTGCCGACGGAAACTACCTACAGCCGGAGAACGCCCATTATCTAAGGCAATTTGTACGTTAAAAGTCTCTGCCTCTTTAACCTTCACTTCTAACAAATTTACCCCAGGACGCGAACCTGCAGATAGTTCAGCAGATAGGTTGCTAATTAAGGGATTGAGTTGCAAAAGTTGCAATGCTTCCAGTAGACGTTCTCGGTTCAAAGGTTTGCCTGTCGCTAGGGCAATGCGACTTCGCACGTAGCCAGGATTAAGTCTGCGTATCCCAGAGACTTTGATGTTCTCCAGATAACCCTCAACCACTCGTATTTCTACAATTCCTTCTTGAAGCTTCTGTGGTGGAATTAAGGCTCCGGATGTGATGTATCCTTTATCAAGATACAGTTGTGTGATTTTCGTTCGTACCTCGAATAATTCTGCAAGTGTAATTGGGCGGTTGGTGTATGGTGTCGTAATTTTGGCAAAATCTTTAGGGCTAAAGACTGTACTACCTGTGACTTCAAATTTTTTAACAGTGATGCTTTGAGAAACGTCACTAGGTATTGCCTGTTCGGGAGTGGTGGGTGTTGTGGTGGGTGGAGGAAGTAATTGATCTGGTGGTGGTAAGGGGGAAGGAGGCGCTTGTTCTGGAAGTGGCTGGGTAGAAGGCGGCTGATTATCGCGTTGTAGAGGCGCTTGGGGTGGAGTTTGGGCGCGTTGATCGTTTATTGGCGTTGTGTTGATAACTTGTGCTTGCAGTGGTTGTGCGATGGGCTTTGCCCCGCTGGGTGCCATACTCCCAAAAGCAGCCGCCCAAGGGGCGATAAGCCAAAGGCTTGACGCTACGCGTATCACAACGATGATTGGAACCAAACTCAAACAATACCAGTCTTTAGATAACCCTAAATTTTTGCAACTTTTAGTGAGCATGATAACAGGGAAGTGATGTGGGGGAACAAACAGAATTTAGTGCTAGTTTTTAGGCATCAACAATCAATGCCTGTGATTCGATAATTTTAGAGGAATCGGAGTTCTAGGGCAAAAATTAAAATGGTTATCGTTTATTTGTGAGGAACGACCAGAATTCGCGCTCTTTTCCTTTGTTTCGGATAAAAATGAGACAAGATGACAAAAGTCTTTTTGCAATCTTGTGAGAGTAAGTCCCAGCATGCTTGGCAGTGGTGTTGGGTAGAATACACACGAACTGTAGAGACGTAGCATGCTACGTCTCTACATTAAACAGAAGTTTGCACCTATTGATTTAGTTTTTCGAGTATCTGAAACTCGCAATTCTTGGATAGAATACAAAAGGAACTTATGGAGGTAAGGAGACTCGAACTCCTGACATCCTGCTTGCAAAGCAGGCGCTCTACCAACTGAGCTATACCCCCTTAATAGGTCAATGAATGGTCATTTATCTGAACGTTATTATTTTAACCTAATATTATTGTTTTGCGAAAGGGGATTTACAAAAAAATGACCATAGTTGTTGCAGCACTATATAAATTTGTTAAGTTGCAAGACTTTGCACAGAAACAATACCCTCTGCTTTCTTTATGCCAAGCCCATAACGTTAAGGGAACAATTCTATTAGCACCGGAAGGCATTAACGGTACAGTCGCAGGTTCTCGTCAGGCAATTGACTCAGTTTTGTTGTTTTTGCGATCAGACTCTCGCTTAGCAGACTTGGAACACAAAGAGTCTTATACTGATGATCCACCATTTGACCGCATGAAAGTGCGTTTGAAAAAAGAAATTGTTACTATCGGATTGCCTGGAGTTGATCCCAATCAACAAGTGGGTACTTATGTCAACCCCAAAGATTGGAATGCTCTGATTTTGGATCCACAAGTCACCGTGATTGACACCCGCAACGATTATGAGGTGAGTATTGGAACCTTCAAAAAAGCGCAAAATCCTCAAACTGAATCATTCGGTGAATTTCCAGAGTATATTCGCAACCACCTCGATCCCAACAAGCATAAAAAGGTTGCCCTGTTTTGTACTGGGGGAATTCGCTGCGAAAAAGCTTCTTCCTTTATGCTGTCCCAAGGATTTCAAGAAGTTTATCACCTCAAAGGTGGAATTCTCAAATATTTAGAAGAAGTCCCAGAGTCTGAGAGTTTCTGGGATGGTGAGTGTTTTGTTTTTGATCAACGCATCGCTGTGCGTCATGGGTTAGAACCAGGTAGTTATGATCTGTGCCCAAGTTGTGGACATCCGATTTCTGAGGCTGATAAATCATCTTCCAAGTATCAAGAAGGCGTTTCTTGCCCATCTTGTTTTGATACTCTTTCAGAAGATAAAAAGGCACGTCAACAGGAGAAAAAACGACAGTTGGATTTGGCTAGAAAGTTAAATCAGTGAACAACTACCTACGCAGTGAACAGAGGAAGCGATTTCTTGACTTCCCTTAACTTGGTAACTGGTAACTGGTAACTGATAACTGATAACTGATAACTGTTAAACACCTTACCATCCCCAACTTCCAGGTTCACCTTTAAAAGGTCCAACAATATCACTCGTTATCCAACCACCGTAGAAATTCCCTGGTTGCGGTTGTACTTTTTCTCCATTAACGTAACAAGCATCCATAACATGAGCATACAAAGCAACATAATCTTTAATTGATGCAAAGGCAGGTGTAGGATTGGGATAAAACCATGCAACGTTCTGGGCTTGTTTCTCACCGACACGAATTGTGTAGTAACCAGCGCGTCCTTTCCACTCACAAAAACTAGATTGTGGTGTGAGCAAGAAATATTCCATTTTGATATCCTCAGGCGGGATGTAGTAACTAGGTGGATGGCTGGTTTCTAAAACACGCTTAGCATGGTGAGTGTCTGCAATACTAACACCGTTAAAAATGATTTGAATATGTTTATTAGTATCCTCAAGCCGAGGTGGACGAGGATAGTCCCACACTGACTCTTGTCCGGGACCTGGTTCAATGGGTTGGGGTCTAAACATTTTGGATTGTATAATGAGAACTCGAATCACAGATTAACACGAGATAAATCATCGTTAATCTGTGATTTGATTTTCAAGCGAGCCTTGTACGGGAAGAACCCACAAACCTTGCCATAAAAAAAAGATTTTTCCTTTGTGAGTTGGTGAGTCAGGAGTTCCTATACAGTGCAAGGGCGCAGCCCGTTCTATTTTCAAGCTAAGTCTATTTTGATTTGCTTAACGAACTTGTTTAAGACTGTCAACTTCCTTCGTAAACAACTCAGTAAATAAACTCATAACAGTCCGTTCTTCTCGAACTTTGATATTCGCGTTAATACCCATGCCTGACTGCAAAGATAATTTTTTACCACGAGCATTGAGAGATTGTTGTGCTAAACGGATTTTTACTGGAAAACGATAATATTGGTGTGTTTGATCTGGTGGTAATGCATCTGAACCAATCGAAATGACTTCTCCTTTAATATCACCAAACTCGCTGTAAGGAAAAGGATCAAGTCTGACATCAGCTTTCATTCCTTCCTTAACAAAACCAATATCTTTGTTCGTGATAAAAGCTTCTGCAATAAAGTTCTCGTTTGGTACAATTGTCAAGAGCTTCTGACTGTTGTTTGCCACAAAACCAGGATTTTTAGCTTGTAAATCAAAAACAACGCCAGAGACAGGAGCGTGAATCTCTTGGTATTTAATGTTTGTTTGCGCTTGTAATATCTTGCTATTTACATCAGCCAATTGCTTATCATTCTCAAGCAGAATTCTAGAGATTTGGCTATCAATTTCGGCAACACGCTTACTGTTCTCAGCTATTTTTTCCTGGACATTTTTACCAGAAACAGCGATTGTATTTGTTGTCTCTTGCTGTCCCTGTTGAATTTCATACTTCAGGCGTTGATCTTCTTTAACAAATTGTGCGGCTTGTGCTGTCAGATTTTGGACTTGTTTTTTTTGTTGTAGATATTGAAGCTGAGCGATCGCTCCTTCTTCTGATAGGAGCTTCATTCTATCTAAAATCAGTTGCTCAATTGCTAAACTTGCTTTGGCGTCGCCAAGTTGAACTTCATTTTGAGCGAGTTTCTGCTTGCTTTGTTCGACTTTTAATTGCGCCGCTGCAGAACGAGAATCTAATTCTTTTTTCGCCATTGCTAAACGTTCTTGTTCCTCTGTATTAAAACCTGCAACAGCGCCAGTGTTTTTAAATTCCTTACGCAACAGTTCATTTTCTGCTACTAATGCTGCTCGGTTTTTTAAAAGAAAAGCAGCTTCTCTAGATAGTTTACCTCGTAAAAATTCCATTTCAGCCGCACTACTAGAACCAACCTGTATCAAACGGCGGTAAAGCTGATTTTCTTGCATCAAGGAAGTACGAACTTTTCTCAAAGAATTTAATTCACCATTAGTCGTGACAGAATCAAAAATCAGCAGTAAATCTCCAGGCTTGACTTTTTGCCCATCTTTAACATAAACTGCTTTCACCACTCCACTAACTGGAGCTTGAATGTCTTTAACTGCTCCTTGCGGCTTCAATTGACCATCTGTTGCAGGAACAACTTGCTCAATTTTGGCAAAGTATGCCCAACCAATTCCAAAACAGGCTAACACCATTAATGTGATCATGATACTCCGTGACCAAAATGGAGATTGGCGTAGCACAACAGATTCTTCTAATGCTCCAAAGTTCTGCCGTTTGAAATCTGTTTCAGATGTTTTAGGAGGCTTAAATTGGGCAGTAAGTATTTTTGAATCGGAAGACTTTTTACTTTTTTGAGACGTTCCGTTACCGTTATGACCATTAAAGCGATTATCAAAATCAGTCATGGTATTTACCTGGGAATGAGGATAAAGATGACGAAAAGGAGAAACAATTAAAAATCATAAATTATGAATCAAATGTATTTGATACTATCATAATTTATGATTTTTCTTACAGTTGGACTTCTTGTTGATTATAGAGGTAGAAATAATGACCTCTCAAGGCCATCAAATCATCATGGCTTCCTTGTTCTATAACTTTACCACCATCCATCACCACAATAATATCTGCATTCCTAATAGTGTTGAGACGGTGGGTGATAAAAAACACTGTGTTCCCCTTGAATGTCTCTGCTAAATTCAGACAAACTTGCCGTTCGGTAGGGTAATCTAATGCGCTCGTTGCTTCGTCTAAAACTAATAATTTTGGTCTTTGTAAGACAGAACGAGCAATAGCTATTCTTTGTCTTTGTCCACCAGAAAGTCCAGCCCCTCTTTCGCCCACTCGCGTATTATAACCATTGGGCAAGTTCATAATAAATTCGTGTGCTGCTGCAACTTTTGAAGCTTCAATAATTTCCTCAGTTGATGCATCAGGATTCGTCAGAGCAATATTTTCCTGAACCGTTCCATCAAATAACAGCGTCTCTTGAGGAACGACACCAAGCTGTCGTCGTAGAGAATAAAGTTCTACTTTGGCAATGTCGTAATCATCAATTAAAATTCTACCAGCTTCGGGTTCGTAAAGTCGCAGTAGCAACTTCATCATTGTACTTTTACCCGAACCGCTTTGCCCGACTATTCCAACAAATTTACCGGCAGGAAAATTAATAGTAACATTGCAAAGTTGCAATGGGCCATTGTTTGTAAAGCGGAAAGCAACATTGTCATATTTCACTGATCCAACCACCGGAGGTAATGTGATATTATCGCGGTCTTTCTCTGCTTCTTGTGGCGTATCAACAATATCACTTAAACGCTCTAAAGATAAGGCAGTTTCTTGGAAGTTTTGCCAGAGTTGAGCTAATCGTAATATGGGGCTTGTAACGTAACCTGAAATAATCCTAAAAGCAATTAATTCTCCTAAGCTCAACTCTCCTTCAAGTACCAAATACGCTCCCACCCATAAAACAAGTAAGCTACTGAGTTTATTGAAAAAGTTACTTGTTGAATTGGCTAGAGTCGAAGTGACCACAGTTTTAAAGCCAGCCCCCACATACCGAGCATAACGCTCTTGCCAAGAAAAACGCGCTCGTAACTCAATATTTTGCGCTTTTACTGTTTGAATTCCTGACATCACCTCAACCAAATAAGATTGAGTTTCGGCATTGCGTTCGGCTTTTCCTCGTAGTTGTCTGCTCACCGTAGGAGATGCAACCATAGTAATCGCAATAAACACTGGAATTGTAATCAAACCAACAAAGGTTAATTTCCAGCTATAAATTAACATTACAATGATATAAACCACCGAGAAAAGTGCATCTAAACCTACGGTTAAAGCAGTCCCAGTCAGAAACTGACGAATATTCTCTAATTCATTGATGCGAGTGGAAAGTTCCCCCACAGGTCTGCGTTCAAAATAACGTAGCGGTAAACGCAGCATATGGTCGATAATTTCTGATCCCAAACCCATATCAATGCGGTTGGTTGTATCCACAAATAAGTAAGTCCGTAAAGTCGTAAGCACTGCTTCAAACAGACCGACAACTAATAACAAAACACCCAAAACGTGCAGAGTACTGATACTGTTTTGGGTAATAACTTTGTCGATAATCATCTGAACGACTAGAGGATTTGCCAGTGCAGCCAATTGTACGAACAAGGAAGCAACAAAGACTTCTATCAAAACTCGGCGATAACGCGACAAATAAGGAAGAAACCACTGTACACCAAAGCGTTGCTGAGGGGTTGCTGGTGTGGAAGACAAGAGCAAAACTCTAAACTGAGGCGGGTAAGTGCTTTCTTCGACTTCTAACTGGTTGATAAACTCAGCGGGTTTAAAGCGTAGAATTCCCTTCGATGGGACACCAACAACAATATTGCGCTCACTTGTTTCATAGAGAACAGCATAGCTGTCACCATAACGAATCAAGGCTGGTGTGGGTATGCGCGTTACAGCAGAAGTGGGGACATCCACCAACTGTACTTTTAATCCTGTTAACTCTGCCAGGTAAGCACATAGCTGAAACGATATCACACCCTGACGGCTCATCTGGTCGTTGAAAATGCGGCGAACCACTTCCCGTCGAAACGGCATTTCCAAGTGTTTGGCTAACATTTGAAAACAGGCGATCGCCGAATTGAGTTGTCCCCTACCCCCATAAAAAGGATATTTTCTAGTTTTATGTTTTTCTTGCGCTTGCGAGGGTTGTGGTGGTATTTCTTCGTCCGCTGCGTATGGAATCTCTAAGTCTGTTGTCTGTGACTCACTCTCGTCTATTGGATACTGTTGTCTGTCTATACTGTCTAGCAGTAAAATATCAGACCTGAGCATTCCCAACAACCGCGCCGGAGTATTCCCCTGTACCTCAATTGTCTGATGCAAATCACTCAATTCCAATCTGGAACCCACAGAGAAGCCCTTGACTGTTCCACCGCCACTGACAAACCAAATATAATCGTTATCTGGTTGATTTAATAAAGTTTTTCCTGGTGGCAGGTTATGTACTTTTGCTCCAGCCCAAGCGTCTTGAGTCAGTTCTTTGAGTTTAGTGCTGCCTAAAGCTTGTACTTCCTTTTGAAGAGTAAGGATATCAAAAACTTCCATCAAATGACAGCGGTTTTGACGAGCCTGTGCAAAAGCTGGGTACATCGCGAGTAAGCGTAAATACTCCGCTGCACTCAATGTTATACAGATAACTTCGTTGGAAGCAATTGTGATCTCGCACGCAGTTTGCCGTAATAGACTAATTTCGCCCAAAACTGCTCCTGGTTCCAGCAAGTTCAACGTCGTTGGCATATTTGTACGTGGATCATATGCCAACAGACGAGCTTTGCCTTCATAAATGATTGTGACTCGATCAGGAACTTGTTCTTTACCGATAATCTTTTGACCTATACGGTAACGCAAAGGTTGCAGCTTTTGTGATACAGAGGCGATGACCTCAGGTGGTAAGCGATCAAAACCCTCTAGGGTAGCGACAAATTCTTGGAAAGCAGAGATCTTACTGTAGACCATATCACATAAAATTGGGGATTAAGAGTTCAGAGTAAAGAAGAAATCTAATTTTTCTAAGTATTCTAAGTATATACACCCAAAAACCTGCTTCCGAAAAAGCTCATTTCGTGAAATAATATTTTCTTGTGGCTTATCGTATACGCCCATAAGGCACGTTACCATAAATTATACTAAAACAAACTAAGTTAAAATACCTTAGAAATATTAACTTCTACTACTAAATCTATCATCTATGCAATTTCAGACTATTATATTTGCCAGTTATGCACGGCCACTCACTTTTGGCACAAAATCTCAATATATACTTTGCATAGGCTAAATAAATGCAGTTTTTTCCATCAGTAGTAGCAAAACTTCTGTAGCAGTCAGCTTTTTCTTAGCTAATTGTAAAACTAGAGACATCTCATGACTTCCTAGCCTTACTATTTTGAGTTATATCAAGTTCGTTTGATTACTTATCATGCTGAAGAACCTCACCCCGCCAAAGCTGCGCTTCGGCTCCCCTCCCCTTGCTAAGGGGAGGGGATAAAGGGGTGGGGTGCAGTCAACGTGGAAATCATAACTAATTACCCGAACATGATATTACCACTATTGCAGATTATCTCAGATCGGAGATCACTAAAATATAGATACTATATTATGAATAGATTAAAGTTACATAAATGATTATTTTTTGGTTTGATTTGTCTTTTTTTTCTTTACTTAAAGTTTTTTTAATGAAAATTTTCTTTAATTCTATTTAATAAACTTGCAGATTTAGCAGTAATTCTTTATAAATTTCCTTAGTCGTTCAATAAAAATTTATATTTTGTTATATCATTTGTTAATGATATAGCAATCACAAATAGTTTGTGAATAATCCGCGGGGTTCGCAATCGACGGGAAGCGGAGCCACTCCGTTGGGCGGGCAATGCCCGACTTGAAGGAAGTGGCGTCCAAGACTGCGACCCCCTCACCGCCTCCGGCGTCTACAGGGCTGCATAGTCAAAGTCCGTTAAAACGGACTGGAATGTATATTCAGTAAGCTTTAGCTTACTTGAGCTTTGAGCCAAGAAATTTATTTCTTGGCGGACAAGAATTATGGTGCAAGATCTGAGTTACCCAATCTTATTCCAAAGTTACACCCCTTTCTTGGTCATCAAAACCCTGGTACCGAACCACTATTAGACGAAGTGCTGGAAGCGCAATTATTCCAAGCAATTTCCTATCAAGAAAAATGATATCTTAGCAAATGCTAATGTAAAAAAATCAGTGGTCCAAAAGTCAGTTAATAGGTAGAGGTTGTGAAAATTCTGCTGGTAGAGGACGATCTCCCAACCGCAGCAGTACTGTGTGAGGTTCTTACGGCTCAGTACTATACGGTTGATCTGGCAAGGCATGGTCAAGATGGGTTGGTATTAGCAACATCATCGAACTTTGACTTGATCTTGTTGGATCTGCTGATTCCCAAACTCGATGGTATTAGTCTTTGCCGTCAACTTCGCGCTCAAGGAGTTCAAAAGCCGATTCTCTTACTTACCGCCAAAGATCACAGTGCTGATGTGGTCAAGGGATTGGATGCGGGCGCAGACGATTATATCACAAAACCCTACGAGTTGTCTGAATTGCTAGCACGGATGCGGGCGTTGCTGCGTAGAGGACAAACCGAGCTAGCGCCAGCCGTCCTGACGTGGGAGAATCTTTGCATCAATCCTGTGTCGGCAGAAGTAACTTACAAAGGGCAACTTATATCTCTAACCCCCAAAGAATATAGCCTGCTGGGGCTGTTCCTGCGTAATCCGCAGCGTATCTTTAGCCGCAGTGACATCATTGATCGCCTTTGGTCAATGGATGCCATACCTAGCGAAGGAACTGTGACTAATCTGATTAAAGACTTGCGGCACAAGCTAAAGGCTCAGGGAATGTCCGCCGAGGTACTAGAAACCGTCTATGGCTTGGGCTATCGACTTAAGACTCCACCGAAGACTGGGGGAACAAAGGGTGTGTTCTCTGGTGAACAGGGCGGACAGATACACAGACTTCCAGAAGCAGGGAAAGGAAAACGTCAAACAAATCTTGCTTCAGTCAACAAAGTCATAAAACGTTACAAAGATACGTTTGTCCAACGGGTAACTTTGCTAGAACAAGTAGAACTTGCCTTACTGGCAGGGAAATTGCAGCCCGAACTCCAGCACCGTGCGAGCAACGAAGCACACAAACTGGCAGGGACACTGGGATCGTTTGGCTACCAGACGGGATCGAAGTTAGCGCAGGCGATTGAACATCTCCTCATAGACGACAAGCCTTTAGCGCCAACGCAAGCCCCTCAACTCTCAAGACTCCTGAGCGAACTCAAAGGGGCGCTCAGCAAACCTCCCACACCACTAACGGAAGAACAGCTTGAGCCAACTCAAATTCCTCTGGTGCTCGTTATTGATGATGCTGACTTTTCACGTCATGTGGAAAAACCAACGTCAAACCTAACCCCCCAGCCCCCTGACCCTAATCCCCAACGCCAGTCGCCTCAAGTCGGGAAACCCGCCCACGGCGCTGGCTCCTCCGTGGGGGCCCCGAGTTCCCTAAAAGGGAAGGGGGAGAATTCAAAGCCTCTCAAAAAGCAGGAGAGAGGAATGGAAGCGAGGTTGACCGATCCCGTGAAAAGTAAGATCGATGATCAATCCTTGAGCAATCAACTGAAAACCGAAGCTATGAGTTGGGGAGTGCGGATTGAAGTGGTTAGTAATTGGGCGATCGCTCTGGCAGTGATTTCTCAATCTCCCCAGGCTGTTTTGCTTAATCTTAATGGAGAAGATCCGGTTGAAAACAGTTTAACCTTGCTGCAAAAACTCAAGGAGCAGCTTCCCACGACACCAATTTTGGTAATAACAGAGCAAGACAATCTTACACACAGAGTTGCTGTTTCTCGTTTGGGAGTACAACGATTTTTACACAAGCCAGTGGGCACAGCTGAAGTATTTGAGGCGATACGCGAAGCGTCAAGCCTTCGGCTTATCGCCCAAGTTCTGCCCAAATCTCAACCTTCCCAAGCCAAAGTGATGATTTTAGACGACGATCCACTCGCACTAGAGTTATTAACCAATCTGCTGCAACCTTGGGGGCTGAGGGTGAAGACTTTGCAAGATCCCCAACAGTTTTGGGAGGTATTAACTACCGTAACACCTGACTTACTCCTGATCGACTTGGAAATGCCAACATACAGTGGCGTTGACTTGTGCCGCGTGGTGCGACAAGATCCTAAGTGGGGAAATTTGCCGATTTTGGTGGTTACTGCCCATACAGACTTAGAATCGATTCAGCAGGTATTTGCGGCGGGAGCCGATGATTTTATCGGTAAGCCTGTAGTAGGACCTGAATTAGTCACCCGTGTTATCAGTCGCATTGATCGCTCCCGCTTACAGCAAGAACTAAAAACCTTGAAGCGGCGAATAGGAACTTAAACCAAACAATTCGTCATTCCTAATTAATTCAAATATCAGAGCCACCTAACTTAAGTTGATGATTACCATCCGAGGCTACCAACTGCTTGCCCAAATCTACGAAAGTGTTAATTCCTTGGTGTATCGAGGTATCCGAGAGGAAGGTAATCAACCTGTTATTCTCAAAGTTCTCAAAGATGACTATCCCACACCATCTGAGTTAACTCGATATAAGCAGGAATATGAAATAACTCGAAATCTCAATTTAGATGGAGTGGTTAAGGCGTATGGCTTAGAACCGATAGAGAGAACTCTGGTCATTATCCTTGAGGATTTTGGCGCAACATCCTTAAGTCTATTAAAGGAAGCAGGAGGGAGTTTTTGCCTTTCCCCAATTTTTTCTTTACTAGAATTTCTCAAGCTTGCCATCAAGATAGCTGAGATTTTGGGTACGATTCACAACAGCAATGTCATCCACAAAGACATTAACCCTTCCAATATTGTTCTCAACCCAGTAACTGGACAACTCAAAATCATTGACTTTGGTATTTCCACTTTCATTAGTCGTTCTCATCCGACCTTGAAAAATCCCAATGTTTTAGAAGGCACTTTAGCTTATATCTCACCGGAACAGACGGGACGAATGAATCGGAGTCTTAATTACCGCACGGACTTTTACTCTCTCGGTGTTACCTTCTACGAACTGCTGACAGGAAAACTACCATTCCAAACGAATGATGCCCTAGAGTTAGTACATTGTCATATCGCCCAACACCCAATTCCACCCCATCAGCTTGTAGAGAGTAAGGGCGGTACAGTTATTCCCAAGATAGTTTCAGATATTGTGATGAAATTGATGAGGAAAACTGCAGAAGAACGATACCAAAGTGCTTGGGGGCTAAAAGCTGATTTAGAAAAATGCCTTCAGCAATTACAAACAACTGGCAACATTGAATCGTTTTCCCTTGGTTCTACTGATATTTCCGACAAGTTTCAAATACCCCAAAAACTCTATGGACGTGAGGCAGAAGTTGAAACTTTACTGTCAGCGTTTGTTCGCGTAGCGTCTCCGCAGGAGAAACGAGTCGCAGGCGGAAGAGGAGAGGAAAACCCCCAATCATCACTCACGACTCACCAATCCCTAATCCAAAATCAAAAATCCAAAATCGAAATGATGTTGGTGACAGGTTATTCTGGTGTTGGAAAATCAGCTTTAGTACGAGAAATTTATAAACCTATTACTGAAAAACACGGTTATTTCATAACTGGTAAATTTGACCAGTTTAAGCGAAATATCCCTTACTCTGCTATTGTAAGCGCGTTCAGCGGATTGGTATACCAACTGTTAGCTGAAACTGAAGCGCAGCTTGAGCAATGGCGAGAAAAACTTGGATCTGCTTTGGGTTCTAATAGTCAGGTGATTATTGATGTCCTTCCGCAAGTGGAACTGATTGTTGGCAAACAGCCATCCGTACCTGAGTTAGGCGCTGCTGAGTCGCAAAATCGCTTTAACCTTGTTTTCCAAAACTTCATCCGGACATTCTGTCTAAAAGAGCATCCCATAGTCATCTTTTTGGATGATTTGCAGTGGGCAGATTCCGCCAGTCCTAAGTTGATAAACCTCATGATGACAGATGCAGATACACAATATCTGTTTCTGATTGGAGCGTATCGAGATAATGAAGTCAACTGCACTCATCCATTGATGATGACTCTTGATAGGTTGCGTAATGTTGGAGCTATTATCAATTCTATTACCTTAGCTCCTTTACAAACTGAGTCTATCAGCAAGTTAATTGCTGATACATTGCATGCACACATGCCATCAGTCAGCCAGTTGGCATCCCTTATAGTGCGTAAAACTGATGGCAATCCTTTCTTCGTTAATCAATTTTTGAAAACACTGCACGCGGAGAATTTCCTGACTTTTGATTTTGAACGCAATGCTTGGCAATGGAACTTAGCTCAAATTCCGGCAATGAATATCACTGACAATGTGGTGGAGTTGATGATTGGTGAGTTAAATAAATTGCCAGAATCCACACAGCAGATTTTGCGTTTAGCAGCTTGTGTTGGTGCTGAATTTGACTTAAAAACCCTTTCTATTATTTGTGAAAAATCTCATGGCGAAGTTTTTTCTGACTTAATGACAGCAGTTCAATCCGGATTAATCTTATGTATATCTGAGTTAGATACAAACCTATTCATTCAAGATTATAAATTTTTACATGACCGAGTACAACAAGCAGCTTATGCTTTGATAGATGATGATCAAAAAACAACCATTCACCTAGAAATAGGTCACCTACTATTACAGAATACCTCAGCAGATGCTTTATTAGATGGGTTATTTGAAATTGTCGATCATCTCAATCTTGGGCTTGAATTAGTAACCCATCAACAAGAGCGAAATGAAATTGCCAAACTCAATCTGATGGCTGGTCAAAAAGCCAAAGCAGCAACAGCTTATGGCGCAGCACTTGAGTATTTGAATACAGGGCTAAAACTTTTAAATGCAGATAGTTGGCAGCAAAAATATGACTTAACTCTAGCGTTGTACGAAGAAGCAGCAGAGGCGGCGTATCTGAATCGGGATTTTATCACAATGGAGCAATTGGCTCTAGTTGTGTTAAAAAATGCCAAAAAAGTGCTAGATAAAATAAGAGTTTATGATGCAAAAATTCAAGCTTTTGTGTCAGAGGGCAACCTCAAAGAAGCTGTTCAAATCGGGCTGCAAGTACTAAATTTGTTAGGAGTGATATTACCAGAAGAACCAAGCCAGTTAGATATTAAAAAAGGATTGGAGGAAACAGCTTCACTTTTTGAGGGGCAAAAAATTGAGGACTTAATCGACCTACCAAAGATGACCGAACCCGACAAGCTAGCAGCAATGCTTGTCCTATCGAGTATAGCATCAGCTTCGTTTATAGCGGCTCCTAATCTTTTCTTGCTGATTGCACTATCAAAAATTAATTTATCTATCAAATATGGCAATGCAGAATTATCGGCATTTGCTTATGGTCAGTATACAGTTGTTCTGTGTGGAATACTCCAAGACTATGAGTCAGCTTATAACTTTGGCAAACTCTCTGTAATTTTGGGTGAACGCTTAAATGCTCAGAAAGAAAAAGCCAAAATCTGCTTGGGATTTGGTGCTCACTCAATGCACTGGAAGGAGCATATCAAGGAAACAATATCTATTTTGATTGAGGGTTATCAAAGCGGAGTTGAAACGGGTGATTTTGAATATGCTGGTTATTGTGCTTGTTATGTTTGTGAACATTTATACTTTCTTGGTTCTGAACTGACACAGTTAGAACAAGAGATAGCGATTTATAGTAAAGCGATCGCTCGAATCAACCAACAAGCATCTTTTAATTGGACAGCAATCTTTCGACAAGCAGTCCTCAATTTGTTGGGTAAAGCTGAAAATCCCATCCGCTTATTTGGTGATGCCTATAACGAGGAGCAAAGCCTACCACTTGCTATCAAAGCCAATAATAGAATAGAACTGTTATTTTTTTACTTAAATAAACTTATATTGTGTTATTTATTTGGTGACACTCAACAAGCCGTCCAAAATGCAGTACTCGCGAAACCATATCTAGAAGGATTAAGTACAATGCTAGTTACTGGTTTACTGCATTTTTATGACTCGCTTGCACATTTGGGTGCATTTGTCGAGGCTTCAAACTCCGAAAAAGAAACTTACCTTAATCGAGTGAATGCAAACCAAAAGAAGATGCAGAAATGGGCATTTCATGCGCCGATGAATTATCTGCATAAATTTTATTTAGTCGAGGCAGAGAAAGCACGAGTTTTCGGTCAATTTTTTGAAGCTGAGGAGTTTTACGAAAAAGCAATTCAAGGAGCAAGGGAAAACGAATTCATTCAAGAAGAAGCTTTAGCTTATGAGTTAGCTGCCAAGTTTTATTTAGCGCGTGGTAGATTGAAGTTTGCCCAAACTTATATGCAAGAAGCTCATTACACCTACACACGCTGGGGAGCAACAGCAAAGGTTAAGGATTTAGAACAACGCTATCCCCAATTTTTTCCCAAAACAGCACAGAGGAACAAAGCTTACACCCCTAATGCAATTTTCAGTACCGATTCAAAAACATCTAGTGAACTCGATTTGAGCAGCGTTCTCAAAGCCTCACAAACCCTGTCGAGTGAAATTGTGTTAACTACGCTCTTAGAAAAGATGATGAAAATTGTCTTGGAGAATGCAGGGGCACAGAAAGGTTATCTCCTGAGTTTTAAATCTCAGCTTGAGCCTGGGAACAAGAATGGGCAATGGGTGATTGAGGCATCAGGAACTGTTGATAATAATGAGTTCAAAATATTACCATCTATTCCTATTGAAACAGTTGGTGGCAGCAGTCATAACCGTATGGTTTGTGATGCGATCATCAATTACGTTATCCGTACTCAAGAAAGTGTTGTTTTGAATGATGCTTCTGGTGAAGGCAATTTCATTCGTACTCCTTACATTGTTAAACAGCAACCGAAATCAATTTTGTGTGCGCCCCTGCTCAATCAAGGTAGTCTGGTAGGTATTTTATACCTGGAAAATAATTTGACAACTGGAGCTTTTACGCCAGACAGATTGGAAGTCTTGAAACTGTTATCTTCGCAGGCAGCAATTTCGATTGAAAATGCCAAGCTTTATGCCGAAGTGCGTGAAAGTGAGAGGAGGCTGACTCAATTTTTAGAGGCAATACCCATAGGTATCGGAGTGATAAATGCTCAAGGTATACCATGCTATACCAATCGCATGGCAGTGGAATTACTGGGTAAAGGAGTTGTGCCATCAGCTACAGCCGAACAATTGGGAGAAGTTTATCAACTTTATGTTACGAGGACATCTGAGCAATACCCGAGTGAACAATTACCAATTGTGCGGGCGTTGAGGGGGGATCAGGCGATCGCAGATGATATAGAAATCCACCAAGGAGGTAAGATTATTCCCATCGAAGGTCAAGGAACACCCATTTTTGATGAAAAGGGTAACATTGCGTATGCGATTACCACGTTTCAAGATATCACAGAACGCAAACAAGCTCAGCAGATTTTAACTGACTATAATCGTACTTTAGAAAAGCAAGTTACTCAAAGGACAGCCGCTTTACAAGAGAGTGAAGCGACTTTAAAAGCTGCTCAACGAGTTGCTCATGTGGGAAACTGGGAATTTAATCTCATTACACGGAAATTTAGATGGTCAGAAGAACAATTTCGCATTTTTGGTCTTGATCCAACTCAAGGTGAACCAACTTACGAACAATACATCCAGCAGATTCATGTAGATGACCGAGCACCAGTGCAAGAGGGCTACGCGCGAACGATGAAGACTGGCAGAGGCGAGGAATTAGATTTTCGTATTATACGCCCTAATGGTGAAGTTCGACACGTTTATCGAAGATATGAGGCTGTCATCAACGAGCAAGGGCAGGTGATAAAATTTTTCGGAACGATACTTGATATTACGGAGCGCAAACAGGCAGAATTAGAACTGCAACAGCAAAAAGATCTGCGTGAGGCGATTTACAACGAATCTGCCGATGCTCTGTTTCTGGTCGATTCTAAAACATTACTGATTTCTGACTGCAATTATCGAGCAGTAGAACTATTTGAAGTGGACAGTAAAGCCGAACTGCTTGGCATCCAAGGGCACACACTTCAGCTTCGTCCATTTTCCTCAAACGAATTAAAGGAAATCGTCACAGAAATTGACCAAAAAGGCTTCTGGAATCGGGAAATTGAATATGTAACCCGAAAAGGAAATTTATTCTGGGGCAACCTGGCTACTAAGCGCGTTTCAATAGCTAATCAAGTTCTCAATCTAGTGCGGATAACAGATATTACCGAGATAAAACAAGCCGAAAGAGCTTTGCGTGAAAGTGAAGAGCGGTTCCGCTATGCGTTTCATGATGCCCCCATTGGTATGGCACTGCTGGGATTAAATCATCGCTGGCTACAAATCAATCCGATGCTAGGTGAAATGCTTGGCTGCTCTGAATCAGAGTTAGTAAGTGTGAACGTATTTGAGCTAATTCACCCAGAAGATGTTAATCAACTTCAGGATTGCATTAAGCAAGTCCTGACTAACGAGAATCGCAATGCTCAAGTGGAGTTGCGCTACTTGTGCAGCGGAGGACGCATCGCTTGGGGACTAACGAGCTTGTCGTTGGTACGAGATTCCCACAACGGGTCTTTGTATTATGTCACACAGATCCAAGATATCAGCGAACAGCGGGCTATTGAGCAGATGAAAAATGAATTTATTTCCGTTGTGAGTCATGAACTTCGCACCCCGCTTACGGCGATTCGAGGATTTTTAGGCTTGCTCAATACTGGTATGTACGACAACAAACCCGAAAAAGCCAAACGAATGCTCCAGCAAGCTTTGACAAACAGCGATCGCCTCGTACGTCTAGTTAATGACATCCTTGATTTGGAACGCTTATCTTCAGGGCGAGTGCAGCTTGTGAAGGAGGTAAGTCAAGCAGAAGATTTAATGCAACGAGCGGTTGAAGGGGTACAGTCAATCGCTCTTGGAGCCTCCATTACACTCTCGATTACTCCCACCACTGCTTGCGTCTGGGCTTCCCCCGAGTCTATTATTCAAACACTAACCAATCTGTTGAGCAACGCCATCAAGTTCTCCCCCCCTAACTCGGTTATTACCTTATCAGCCCAACCTCAGTTTGACTCAGTTCTGTTTCAAGTCAAAGATCAAGGTAGAGGGATTCCCGCCGACAAGCTAGAAACAATTTTTGAACGCTTCCAACAGGTTGACGTTTCCGATTCTCGTGCTAAAGGAGGAACCGGCTTAGGTTTAGCGATTTGCCAAAGTATTGTTCAACAACATCAGGGCAGTATTTGGGCACAGAGCAAGCTGGGTGAAGGCAGCACTTTTTATTTTACATTGCCAATATCATCAAGAGAAAATCATGACTAAACGCATCCTTGTTATTGATGATGAAGAATCGCTGCAAGACCTTATCTGCACTTGCTTGGAGGATTTGGGAGGGTGGGAGACACAATCTGCCCAATCGGGTCATGAAGGACTTCTTAAAGTCCAAGAGTATATTTTTGATGTTATTCTCCTTGATGTATCAATGCCCGAAATGGATGGCTTTCAATTCTACGAGCAACTCAGAGCCAATCCAACAACTCAAACGATTCCGGTGATTTTGCTAACGGCTAAGGTATTACCCGACGAGCGTAGGCGCTTTACTCAAATGGATATCGCTGGAATTATCACCAAGCCCTTCAATCCAACGCTGATTTGCGAACAAGTAGCCCAACTGATGGATTGGAGTGAGTAGATCTCGGCGTTAAATTTTATAGCAGGGAACAGGGAACAGGGAACAGGGAACAGGGAACAGGGAACAGGGAACAGGGAA
>NZ_CAWPKW010000381.1:0-1198 GCF_963888615.1 Brasilonema octagenarum UFV-OR1
TTGGTATCGCAAAGCTATAAGCTGCAAGACTCCGTGAGAAATAGCTTATTTATAAATCATTACAATTTTCTGTAAACTCTATATGTTACAGTTTACAAGTCTGGACGCGAGAGAAGAGGCGTATGCAGGTGGCGTAGCGTCCTCGCGCCGAGAGATACTCCCCACCATACTGAATATACTTTCTTTCAAATCCCATAAAAGACTGCACTCCGATTGCAAATGTCAATGGGAGATGTCCCCGGGGGGCATTTGTGGAGAAGGTTAATTCCGAGTATGACAGCCATTCTTGGTTCCATAGCAAAGTTACACTACTGCGCATATTAGACATGGAGTAGCGCAGCCGAAATTTGTTCCAAAACATTCCTTTGCGCCAACCCACGCGATTGCTAAACTTCTCCCAGATTTTTATATTAGCGTCTGGTTTGCCACCGACGCTTTCCCAAATACGCTTTTGCACACTAAAGCCGAAGCGCCCATTGCTGTATTTTACCCAAAGTTGGTCAATTGTGCGTAAGTCAGTGCAGGGAAAATTTTTGATGGATTCGACATCCAGCTGCCCGTCTTCTTTTTTTCTGCCAGCTGCCTTGAGCATGACAGCGAAAGTTTCGTTATCAGCTTCTTCCCACTTTCCTGTTTTCAGTAAATCTCGCAGCCGTGTGTAGTCTACACCTTTTTCTGAAGGAAGATCATTTTGCTCACTTTGTTTCTCTGTCGATAGGGTAGAGATGTCAGGAAGTTCCTCAATTTCCTGTCGCATCGCTATAAACCATTCCCGCTCCGCTCTCCCTAAACTAGGATTAGCTTCTGCTTCATCCAACCACTCTTTTGCCTTTGCCGGATCTAGAAAATTGAGTGCAGTCAGTTGTTGCGCCCGTTCTAATTCAACTCGATCTGCCCAAGGTGAATGATATTCCACATACTGCCAAAGCAGCGTAGCGACATCTTGAATTCGTTGTTTTGCATCTTCCCTTTTCATCAACTCCTGCAACAACTCATTGCGAATTTCTGGCTCGATTTCATACAGTTCTGCATCAATTTCACGACACAGCCCAGAAGTGAGAAACTCAAACTCGACTGTATAAGGAAGTTGCTCAGGTGGATCGAGAAAGAAGTTAATTCGCAGAAAGTGCAGCAATTCAGGATTTACAGCAATTTTCAGGTAAATAGACCACAGTGGTTGAACCAACCGAAGGCATCA
>NZ_CAWPKW010000382.1:0-24115 GCF_963888615.1 Brasilonema octagenarum UFV-OR1
TTATCAGTTATCAGTTACCAGTTACCAGTGATCAATTGTTCACTGTTAAGCGTTCACTGTTTACTGTTGACTGTTGACTGTTCACTGTTAAGCGTTCCTTCTTTTGCTACACTTAACTTCGGGTAAGCAATGCGTTTATGATGGAATTGCTGCCAAACTTGCACGAAAATTTCGGCAATTTGGGTCATTTCCTCTCGTGTTAAGCCTGAATCTACCATTTGATTGTCTTGCCATCTGGCGCGGAGGATGTTGTTCAGCATTGCTAAGGCTTGTTCTGGTTTGGCGTCTGTGAGCGATCGCAGCGCCGCTTCACAAGAATCTGCCAACATAACGATTGCTGTTTCCCGTGACTGGGGTATCGGACCATCGTAGCGGAAATCTGCCTCGTTTACTTTTAAACTTGGATCTAAGAGCGCCATTTGCTTTGCTTGGTGATAGAAATAGGAAATTTGCATTGTTCCCTGATGTTCTGGAATAAAAGCTTGAACTAAAGAAGGCAAACTGTGCTTGCGCGCGATCGCCAATCCTTCACTCACGTGCTTTTTGATAATGTACGCACTCATCCAAGGATCGTTAATTTCTGTATCGTGTTTATTCGGTCTCCCCATTTGATTTTCAATAAATGCCATTGGGTCGTGTATTTTGCCGATATCGTGGTATAATGTACCAGCCCTAACAAGTTCGACGTTGCATCCTAGCTGTTTGGCAGCAGCTTCGGCAAGAGTCGCGACAAAAAGGGTATGCTGAAAAGTCCCAGGAGTTTCAGTCGCAAGTTTTTTCAATAAAAGGCGATTAGGGTTTGCCAGTTCTGCTAGGCGAATTGGAGTGACTAAGTCAAATAGTTTTTCTAAATAAGCACTCAACCCCATGCCCACTATGCTCCATACTAAGCCGGATAAAGCAAATAATCCTGCTTTTTCTAGTACAAGATAGTGGACTGGAACTCCGAATACAGCAGTGAGCAAAAGTTTGATGATTAAGTAGACACCGCCTTGTGTTAAGGCGATCGCAAGACTCAGAAGTGCTAATTCTTCACGCGATCGCAGCCGTTGTGCAACGCAACAGCCTAAAAGTCCTCCTGATACACCGGCGACAAGACCAATTAGACTTATTTCTAGACTGATGGGTAGCAGTAGTGACAGCAATCCTACAACAGTCACGCCCAAAGTTGGTCCATAAAAGCTACCTAACAATAACCCAACAGCACTCCAGGTGGTGTAAGGTGTACCCATCATAATTACCAATGGTACACTTAGGCTTAGCAGCAATACCAATAGGCGATCCCTTTGCCGAATGGAGTGCTTGATCCGCTGTTCTACGATTGCAAAAACACCAACACACGCGCTGACAAGACTCCCTAACTGTATCAATCCCAGCCAAGAAATCTCACGCTGAATCAGGTGATAATGCTCTAGTACGTCAAAATTCCACGCACTCACCTTCTGTTGTTGACGGACAATCACCTCACCTTTATAAACAGTAGTAGTCACAGGTTCTACTTGAGCAGCTATCTTTGCACTTCTAAGCTGCGTTTGTAATTGATCTGTTTTCAGATTTGGCTTAAGTACAGCTAACAAAAGTCTACTTGCTAAGGGTTCGGCATCTTTCGGTACGAACGTCTGCACTTGTATACTGACTGTATTTTGTAGGATATTTTGTGGTAGTCCCGGTGAAATGCCTTGGGTAAGAATTCGCTCTAAACTTTGCTGGACTTCTATTTTTATTTTTGTCCAATATTCATCTGACAAGTTGAGAATAGAAGCTTCATCGTATACTATCTCTGGTTTGGCAATCACCAAATCTGTCAGTTTAGATTTTGCTTGAGCGTATCCCTGCCGTGTTTTTGTAATGTGAGCGATTACGGAAGAAAAATTTTGCTTGGAACTTATGAGGCGGTATGCTTGTAATTCTGCCACTGCTTGTGCAAAACCAATGTTTTGGAACAAATCATTTGCTTTTAAGTCTTGAGTATTAGGTGCGTAAGAACCTGAAACAGAGCGTTGTTGTGATGTTGGGGATGAGGCTTGCATTTGACTACCAGAAGCTTCTTTTGTTATGGAAGCAGTCTGATACGGCTTGCCTTGAGCGTAGCCGAAGGGTGAGGCAAAAGCAGAAACTTGTCTTGTATTCTCATTTCTCCGTGTTGTCGCATCCTTCTGTTCTCTTTGACTTGTCGGCTTTTGAAGCAACATCGTCAATTTTTTCTTGTCAGTATTTTCTACAGCTAACAGCAGTGCTTGCCATTCCCAATGAGAACACGAACGCAGGTAACGCTGGGTAGAGACGGATAAAACCAAAGTGTCAAAAAAAGGAAAAGAGCCAATTGTTGCACGAATTTCGTTCCCCTCTTGCAAAATCTCTTGTAAATTTTGCTCAATTTCTGCGTTGATGCGTTCATCCACCATGAGAACTGGTAAGGAACTTTTTGTTGCAGCTTGGCGCTTTTGGGCTGTTTTTTTCTTATTTTCGATTTTCGCAGTAGCTGGTGCTCTGATTGTCTGTGGCGCAACAGTCCCCACTTGCAACTGTGGTTGCTTGTATAACTTTTGCCCCATAACCGCTGTTATGCAGACAACTGTGATCACGAAAACAATGCATGAGCGCCTGACTTTCACCCAGCGCGAACTCACTGCGTCAATACCATTTTTATCTTTGAGTGATTTGTCAATTGAGCGTGACACTCTTGCTGATCGGTATCCGTCTTTTCGGCTTGTTTTTGATGATGTAGTATGACAATGTCGCACTTTGTACTGTCGCCGCCAGAAAGTCAGCTTCTGAGTCAAGGACTGAAAAAATTGCTGCGTTTTCATCACCAATGACCGCAGTTACTTACTTTGATAACTTAATACAAGACAATCTAGGACGGGAATATACTTGAAGCCGATTTGCCACTATAGCTACCTACACAGATGAAATTGAGATTTTCTTTTTAATACTAGAATGAAAAGTTAGTTGATTGATTCGAGTTTAAATCACTTTGTAGCCTTTGATATTTTGGAATCAGTCACATTTGGCGATGAAAAAATGTTAACGTAACCGAATGACGTGAGGAGCTGCTGTTGCCTGTAAAGACAATAGAGGAGGTGTCATAGCACCACTTTCTTCGTTGACTTGATCTGGATGCGAAGCAAGGTTATATACTCCTGACCATACAGCCATAATTGCGTTAGCTAATTCTACCATCTTAGAAGAGTCAGCTAGTTTGCTGTCTTGTGCCGGTCTCTGTTGTAGAAGCATAAGTTGCCAAGTAACAGGAATACCAACTGCACTGTTGTATGCTCCTGATAAAGCACCAGTCATGGCACCTATTGCCGAATAGCTATAACTATCTTGAATTGATCGCAAAATTGAAAGACGAAAGTCTTCTATGGTACCAAGAAAGCAGTAAAAAGCCAAGGCAATGATGTTACTTAACTTTTCTTCCTTACCCAACTCGCTTTGTACCGTTTTTAACCCCGCACCATGTTCTAACAAATTATTCACTTCTAATAATTGTTGTGGCAAGTTTGTCTGCGTTTCCCCAACAAAAGAGATAGTCTGAGAAATTAGGGTTTGTGGAGAGAGTTTTTCTGTCAGAGATCTCGCGATCGCATAGCCCACTGCTAGTGTTCCATCTCGTACGACTGGATCATCCTGCCAAATTTCCGTCGCCAGCAGTAAGTTTTGTCGCAGTTTTACTGTATTGTCATGAAAAAATAGCGCCACTGGCAATGTGGCGAGAATAGCTCCATAGCTATTTTTCAAGTTCGTAAACTCTTGTTGTTGAGGTTTTTGCCAATTTTGTGTCTCTAATCTACCTAAAGAAATCAAACTTTCAGCATATAAAATAGCCATGTTACTCCAGTGCAATGATGGTACTTTCAACGTCCCGGCACTCTGTAACTGCTTGCTACGACTGAAAGCTATTTGTTCTCCAATAATTGCCCCGAGTATTGTGCCTTTAAACCGACTTGCGAGAGAATAGCGCATATCACAAAGAAAGTGAAAAGTCAAAACAACTTTTTTATTTTTTTACTTTCTTATATAATGCACTAATGCCTGCAACCCTAATAAATAACTTTGTGCCCCAAAACCACTAATCTGTCCTATGGCTACTGGGGCTATGTATGAATGATGGCGAAACTCTTCCCGCTGGTAGATGTTGCTTAGGTGTACTTCAACTGTAGGTAAATTAACACCAGCGATCGCATCCCGCAAAGCTACACTCGTGTGAGTGTATGCCCCTGCGTTGATTAAAATTCCCTGGTGTTTCCCTACTGCTTGATGAATCGCATCTACTAGAGCGCCTTCATAATTTGATTGTAGATGAGAGATTTTTGCCTGTAATTTTTCTCCTTCTTGTTCTAAGGAGCGATCAATTTCAGCCAATGTCAACGAACCATATATGCCCGGCTCTCGCTGTCCCAGTAAATTCAGGTTTGGTCCATGCAGTACCAGAATACTTATGGGGCGATCGGTTAAATCTAGCACGGTTAGCTTCTTATCGACGGCGTGAACGATCATCAACTGGAATCGGAATCAGTTCTGGTTCCGGTTCCGCTTCTGGTCCCAAAAGAGCTTCTATGAGCTTGCGTGCCAAATCCTTTAGCTTTTCTAGCACCTTTTCTATATAGTCCATTGAACTGACCGCTCCCGAGATACTACCAACTATGTTTATAATTTTTCACGGAGAAACCAGAGTATTTTTGCACCCTCAGCTTAATACTATGATAGTTTACACTCTGTGAATACGTGACAATTTGATGTTGTTTTCTCTTCTACATTTTAGAGTATCATATCATCCCTGTTACAGACCGCATCTTACTAAGGAAGGTTTGATGGGTATAGAACTTAAGGGAGTTCAAGATTTTTTCATTTTTATGAATTCTTTTGTTTTTGTGTATTTAAAGTTGGCAAGCGCTTGTAAACAAAAGCATTTATCCTTCTTCTGTACATAATTAACGCCTTTATGCTGGATTCTGAGGGCGAGCGCCCCTTTGGGGCGCTCTTTGTGTGTCATCAAACATTTTCGCGCTATATGAGTAGCGATCGCCCGTACACGCGAGCGGGGGTTTCTGGAGGAAACCCCCTCCCCAAATCGAAGATTTGGGGCAAAGTCGCTGCGCCCCTTTGGGGCGTAGGGCGCGCTCCGCGATGGGGCAAAGCCCGCGCAATCATGCGATCGCCATTCATCAAACATTTAGCTCGTAACGTTCATACGACTCGATGATGTCAACCTCTTAGCTTAACTAGCCTTTTTTGTTTTTTTTGCGGTGGTAGTTGACGATTTAGTCCTTGATTTAGAGCTAGAACTGCTTGATTTCGTTGTAGTTTTCCGAGTCGATTTTGCTGTTGATGCTTTGGATGCTAACCACTCCAGGGCTGAAGCAAGAGTCACATCGCTTACGGATATACCTTCTGGAATGCTCACATTAGTTTTGCCGTGCTTAATGTAAGGCCCGTAGGGGCCATTGTAGATATTAACTGGTTCACCATCTTCTGGGTGAGCACCTAATTCCCGTTCAGCCGCCTTTGACTTACTGTTTCTGGTGCTGCGTCCTTTTTTCGGTTCAGACAACAGTTCCAATGCACGCCCTAAGGAAATTGTCAATATGTCATCACTAGCTTTCAGGGAACGGTAATCTTTTTCACCAGTTTGATTATGAACAACGTAAGGTCCAAAGCGTCCTAAATTGGCTTGGATTTGAGCGCCTGTTTGTGGATGAACCCCCAGTGTTCGCGGTAGTGACAAAAGACCAATAGCTGTCTCAAGGGTGACATTTTCTGACGTTATTCCTTTGGGTAAGGAAGCTTGTTTGGGTTTTGAGTTTTCCTCTGTTTTATCTCCTAATTGTACGTAGGGACCGTAAGGACCGATTTTGACGTAAATTGTTTCACCCGTTTCTGGATGAATACCTAGTTCGTCTGGGCCGACAATTTTTTGCCGCAGCAGTGTTTCTACCTTTTCGGGGTCAAGATCAGCAGGAGTCAGGTCTTTGGGAATGGAAGCGGTGACAACACCATCACCATTCTCTTTTTCTATATAAGCACCATACTTACCAATGCGGACTTTGGCATCTAGGTTTTCTAGTTCCACTGTCCGGGCAACATTGGCATCTATTTGGCTTTCCTGTTCCTTTACCAAGGTTTCTAAACCTTTGTCTCCCAAATAGAATTCCTTGAGGTAGGGTAACCACTGAGCTTCACCTGTGGAAATGTCATCCAGGGTTTGCTCCATCTTAGAGGTAAAGCTGGGATCAACAACATCAGGAAAATATTTTTCCAACAGTTCTGTGACGGCAAAAGCAGTAAAGGTGGGTACCAGAGCATTACTCACCAATTGGGCATAACCTTTATCAATAATGGTGCCAATGATGCTAGCGTAGGTGCTGGGACGCCCAATGCCTTCGCTTTCGAGAGTTTTCACTAAGGTTGCTTCGGTGTATCTCGCTGGAGGTTGGGTTTCGTGACCAACTGCTTCTAAATCAGTGCATTTGGGACTATCCCCCACTTTGAGATTAGGCAAGATGACTTCTTGGTCTTCCAGCGCCGCCTCTGGATCGTCAGAACCTTCCACATAAGCGCGCAAGAATCCCGGAAAGTCGATGCGTTTGCCAGAAGAGCGAAAACCAGCATCTTCCACGAGCAGTTGCATGATAATTTGAGTTTGGCGAGAGTCTGCCATTTGGCTGGCGACGGTACGCTTCCAAATCAGGTCGTACACTTGGTACTCCCGACCGCTTAAGCCTGTTTCTTGGGGAGTGCGGAAGGTACTACCTGCGGGGCGAATTGCCTCGTGGGCTTCTTGTGCGCCTTTGGATTTGGTGGTGTATTGCCTCGGTTGAGGACTGAGGTAATCTTTGCCGTAAAGTTTGTCTACACTGTCACGGGCGGCGGCGATCGCCTGATCCGACAAATGCACCGAATCTGTACGCATATAGGTAATATATCCTTGTTCGTACAAATTCTGGGCAACTCGCATTGTGTCCCGTGCGCTAAGGCGCAGTTTGCGGTTAGATTCCTGCTGTAGAGTCGAGGTGGTAAAAGGTGGCGCGGGTTTACGCGTAACAGGACGTTCCTCAAGGTCTGTGACTTTCCAAGTTTTTCCTGTTAGACGTTCTTTCAGGGCTTGTGCTTGCTCTTGATTGAGCAAGATAACAGTGCGATCTGAGGGGATTTTCCCTGTGGCGGCATCAAAATCACCGCCATTCGCCAGCCTTGTTCCTCCTAGTGTTACCAGTTGGGAAGTAAATGATTGTGCTTTGGGAGAATCAGGGGGATTTAACGTTGCTTTCAAGTCCCAGTAAGAACCTTGGCGGAAAGCACGGCGTTGACGTTCCCGGTTGACCAACAGCCGCACAGCAACAGACTGTACACGTCCAGCAGATAGTCCCCAAGCGATTTTTTTCCACAGCAGGGGAGACAGGGTATAGCCCACAAGTCTATCCAAAATCCGCCGCGTTTCTTGAGCACGAACTAGCTGTTCGTCAATATTGCGGCAGTTTTTCAAGGCTTTCTTGATGGCGTCAGAGGTAATTTCGTGAAACACCATCCGCTTTGTAGGAACTTTTGGCTTGAGCAACTGGTATAAATGCCAACTGATGCTTTCACCTTCCCGGTCTTCATCCGTTGCCAGAATCAGTTCATCTACATCTTTAAGGGCGTCTTTGAGCTGAGTGACAACTTTCTTTTTATCTTTAGGGACGACATACAGCGGTTCAAAGTCGGCGTCTACATTTACCCCGAGTTGTGCCCATTTCTCCCCCTTGACATTGGCGGGAATTTCAGTTGCTGATTGAGGAAGGTCACGTACATGACCCATAGACGCTTCCACCCGGTAGTCTCTTGGCAGGTAGTTGCGAATGGTACGAGCTTTGGTCGGAGATTCGACGATGACAAGAGTTGACATGGAAATTTCAAACAAAGAATAGCTGCTAAGCTAAACAGTCAATTAAATCGTTAAGAGCGTATCGGTTAAGCTAAAACCTCACGCTGAGCGATCTGTGATTTTATCCTTACACAAACTGCCCGCAATGGCGAAAGTCGCCGATGCTTAGCACAATTACCTCCCAGATGGAAGGTATGGACAGTGGGTGTGTGAGTTTCTAGTTATTTCAATCTTTAACTTATGATCGGCATAATTGGCGACTACTGTTTTCAAAATCCCTCAAGTTGAATTGTTATAGAATTACATAACAACTAGATTTGTGTCGATTATGCCAAAATGAAATCAAATTTAACACCATTTGTAATCCGGGGTATGAATTAACTTCCTAGACAAAAAACGATAGAAGCATTTTGTCTTGGTGACGTTATTTTATAGGATTTACGCAAAAACTTTCTCAAACTCTCATTTATACTCTACGTAAAGCACCCCACCGGAGGGCGTCTACGTGTTCTACTCTGCGGCAAGCCCCTAATACCGTTTCACTTGAAAATTGATACATATAGGTAAGTGGGGGAGTTGGGCAAGTTGGGCAAGTTGGGCAAGTTGGGCAAGTTGGGGGAGTCAAATGTATCAGCATTTTTGTGAAAGGGTATAAGCTGACTTGGTGGAGCGACTTCTACTTTCAGTTTTTCTTCATTCACAAGAATTTTTTGTGTAAATCTAAATTCGCAGGAGTTGAGACTAAACTTTAATTCAGCCCAAATGTTACAAACATTTTATATTTCGGAATCAGAACAAGCCTATAAATTAGAAAAAGCTCTCTGAATAGGGGTTTGGCGGCTTTATAAGTCAAATTAGTTTAAATTCCAATAAATTCTTAAAAACAAAAATTAAGCTTACAATACCTTGCTTCTTCTTGCTATGTATTCATTCACTTTCTCAAAGAGAAATTACATAAAAATCTCATATAGTCATCTGTCCTAAGAAGTATTTAAGTAAGTGATGGCTGATACATACAATATAGTAAAAGAGAATATTTGAAATCAACACAAAAGAATAGATTTAACCTTTTTTTAAATACAGTTGTGATAAAATTAGGTCTGAAGAGGTAAATTCGGCGATTCAAACCTTGTCATGATGAAAAACTGCAAGCGGCTCTCCGGATATACATCTGTTTCTATCGGACTCTGGAGAATTTCATGTCAATTTACGTAGGTAACCTATCCTACAGCGTTACCCAAGAAGACCTCAGCAAAGTCTTTTCTGAGTATGGTACCGTAAAGCGAGTTCAATTGCCCACTGACCGGGAAACTGGTCGCCTACGTGGTTTTGGTTTCGTAGAAATGGACTCAGAACAAGCGGAGGACAAAGCCATTGAAGCTCTAGATGGTGCTGAGTGGATGGATCGTGTGCTGAAAGTCAATAAAGCAAGGCCACGTGAGGAAAAAGATGGTCGCTCTGGTGGTGGTAACTGGGGGAACCGAAGCAACGGTGGATATTCTGGTAAGGGACGCTATTAAGGGCTGAAATGATTGATGAATCAAGCTTCACGGTCTGTCGCCAATAGGCACAAAAAGCATTTGCAAAGCGAAACTTAATATCTAACGGAATGAACAGTTTATAAAAAACTGTTGCCACCACTTTGTATGCAAGCAGATTAGTCTATGGCTGGTCTGCTTAATTTTATGAGAACAATTTTTTCAATCGCGCTGACTAAACTTAAACATAATTTAATCTGATGGTGCCACTCACCTGATACATGAGTGAATGCAACGCGAGTAAAAGACAATAGAATGAACACAGTTAGACCATTATGTCTGATAGCCAAAACCAATACAGCTCATGGATTTTGCTAATCTCGCATCGCAGCTGAACGCTGGAACAATTCTGCCAGAGGGGATTGTGATTGTCACCCTCTTGGGAGTTTTGATTGTTGATTTGATTTTAGGGCGGACGTCCTCACGCTGGATTGGATATCTAGCAATTGCAGGTTTACTTGCTTCTGTCGTCGCCCTGTTGTTTGAATGGGAAAATATAAATCCGATCTCTTTTGGCGGTGCCTTTAATGGTGACGATCTGAGTATCGTCTTTCGCGCTCTCATAGCATTAACTGCCGCTGTCACCATTTTGATGTCGATTCGCTACATTGAACAAAGTGGTACCGCTTTAGCCGAATTCATCGCGATTTTGTTAACTGCTACTCTGGGAGGAATGTTCCTATCAGGGGCTAGTGAGTTGGTGATGATTTTCATCTCTCTAGAATGCCTGAGTATTTCCTCTTATTTGCTCACAGGTTACACCAAGCGTGACCCCCGCTCTAACGAAGCAGCGCTGAAATATCTGTTGATTGGTGCTTCGAGTACAGCAGTGTTTTTGTATGGAGTTTCGCTGTTGTACGGTTTATCAGGTGGAGAAACCGAACTGAGTGCGATCGCAAGCGAAATTGCCATATCTGGTTTTGGTCAATCTCTAGGTTTAGTGATTGCTTTAGTTTTCGTAATTGCAGGTATTGGCTTCAAAATCTCCGCTGCACCTTTCCACCAATGGACACCAGACGTTTATGAAGGCGCACCCACGCCAGTGATTGCGTTTTTATCAGTTGGTTCCAAAGCAGCTGGGTTTGCTTTAGCGATTCGCTTGCTGACAACAGCCTTCCCTCTGGTTGCTGACGAATGGAAGTTTGTTTTCACCGCCCTTGCGGTCCTGAGTATGATATTGGGTAACGTCGTCGCCCTTGCTCAAACCAGCATGAAACGGATGCTGGCGTATTCTTCCATCGGTCAAGCGGGCTTCGTCATGATTGGCTTAGTTGCAGGCACACAAGCAGGATATGCCAGCATGGTATTTTATCTGCTGGTCTACCTGTTCATGAATTTATGCGGCTTTACCTGCGTGATTCTGTTCTCCCTGCGCACAGGAACTGACCAAATTGTGGAATACTCTGGTTTGTATCACAAAGATCCACTCCTGACACTGGGGTTAAGTATTTCCCTACTGTCCTTGGGTGGTATTCCACCACTAGCCGGATTTTTCGGTAAGATTTACCTGTTCTGGGCAGGTTGGCAGGCTGGACTGTACTGGTTAGTTTTACTGGGCTTAGTCACCACTGTCGTCTCCATCTACTACTACATCCGCGTAGTTAGGATGATGGTCGTTAAAGAAACTCATGAAATGTCTGAGGTAGTGAAGAATTATCCAGAAGTAAGTTGGAATTTGCCGGGATATAGACCTTTACAGGTGGGGTTGATCGCGACATTAGTCGCTACTTCCATCGCTGGAATCTTGTCAAATCCGATATTTACTCTGGCTAACAATTCCATCGCTCATACTTCAATTTTGCAACCGACAGCAGTTGTGACCACTCAAGTAAGTGCAATGAACAACCAGTAAGTTAGTCGTGTTTTGGTAGTTGTGCATAAGCGCAACTACCAACAAAATCTTGTGCATCACATTCCACAGCTAGCTCAAAAAGTGACGATACTTTTCTAAGAGAATGTTTTAAAAGTTTATTTTCATATATCCTGGCGATTAGAAATCGCAGCGACACAGACAAAACCTGCCTCCGCAGGTTCACTAAACCCCTTATTTTTCATTAGTCCACGTAGGTGGTGAGACAGCGCTACAGGAGGGTTTGCGCTCTCACGGCGACTGCGTAAGCGCAAGCGCATGCGGCTTGAGCCTTCGCGTAAGCGTGTCCCTTTGGGACTTACAAAGTAGCGTAGGCGTGCAGCAGATACCCGAAGGGACTTTGCTTGTGTAGTAGCGAATTATATTCGCCAATGACTTTTCAAACATCCTCTAAGTATTTTTTATTATTTAATTCTCTGTTGAAGAAACCTCATAACTTTAGCTAGCTGTTTATTTAGACTATCTATTTCTGTTTGCATGCTGGCGATTTTTTGATTTAATATTTGAATGTCAGTAGTTGATGTCTCCTGACTGGAAGTTTCCGTTTTTTCAATAGTAGTAGATACTGTTAAAAGCTCAACTGGTTCTTGACGTGGCTGTTTAGCCTTTTTCATTGCTGATTTGACAGCGTCAATAAGTTGCTTTTGGTCAAAAGGCTTTTCGATAAATTCAAAATACTCAAAGGGTTCTGGGATTTTTTCCATCACCTCTTGTTTACGACCAGACATAATGAGCAGAGGAATTTTTTTTAGATCTGGCTGGGATTGAATCTCCTGAAAAACTTCCCAGCCACTCACTTTAGGTAGCACAAAATCCAGCAGAATCAGGCTGAGTTTTTCTTGACGGATAAGATTCAATCCTTCAAGACCATCTCTTGCTTCCAATACCTGGAAGTTGCCTTGTGGTAACATTTCCCGTACTTTTACCCGGACAACTGTAGTGTCATCGATAACTAGAATTTTATGAGTTCCCACGAGTGTTTGGTGTAATAAATACTTTAGGTTGAGAGAGTGGTTTCGCCAATTAACACACTATACTCAATCTTTTCTTAATTTAGGGGAGAGTAAATTCTCGGATAAAGAACATTAAATTGTATTTAATATAACTTTTAACTTCTTCACCGTAAGCTCCGCGCCATACCTCTTTTTTCCATGAGGGACCGATGTATCCCGGCACTAAACGGAGTACCGTTATAATGCGGGACTTATAGCCCTTCAAACTCCCCATCAGTTAAATGCTTATGACTTCTTCACAAAAAGCCGAACTGAAATCTCAGATCAGGGCAATGCCTACGTGGTTGCGTCGTTCAATAGGTAAAGCCAGCGAACTTTCTACAGTACAGCGTATTATCAAGCAGCACCAAATTCACACGATTTGCGAAGAGGGACGGTGTCCGAACCGAGGGGAGTGTTACTCTCAAAAAACTGCAACTTTCTTACTTATGGGTGCAACCTGCACCAGAGCTTGTGCATTTTGTCAAGTCGATAAAGGTCATGCACCCATGCCTCTTGACTCTGAAGAACCGCAAAAGGTCGCACAAGCAGTGCAGCTTTTAGGATTACGTTATGTTGTGCTGACTTCTGTAGCACGAGATGACTTGCCAGATCAAGGAGCAGGTCATTTTGTCAAGACAATGCAAACTATCCGACAGCTAAACCCAGAAACTCAAATTGAGGTATTGACACCAGATTTCTGGGGTGGTGCGGGTGCTGGACAACAAGGTCAACGTGAGCGTATATATAAGGTAGTGAAGGCGAAACCAGCCTGTTTTAATCACAATATTGAGACGGTCCAACGGTTACAAGGACCAGTCCGCCGAGGAGCGAAGTACGATCGCTCGCTTTTTGTGTTGCAAGTTGTTAAAGAAATCGACTCTTGCATTCCCACCAAGTCAGGGTTGATGCTGGGACACGGGGAAACAGTTGAGGAAGTTGTTGAGGCAATGGTCGATCTTCGCAAAGTGGGGTGCGATCGCATCACAATCGGTCAGTATATGCGTCCTTCCTTGGAACATTTGCCCGTCCAAAAATATTGGACACCTGAAGAATTCGATCAATTAGGCAATACAGCACAAGAAATGGGATTTAGCCATGTTCGTTCTGGTCCTCTAGTTCGCAGTTCTTATCACGCAGGCGTCGAGGAGTAAAGTACCCACCATTAAACCATCCTAAAAAAGACTTTGTGCTACATTTTGTTTATTTTTGCTGATTTGTGCTGCAAAGTCTACAAAAATATTCTTGAAGAATCTGCCAATATATGACAGCTCTTTGGTATTTGTTAAGAAGTCTTTAAATAGGAGAGAACACAATGACTGCTAATGCTAAGACAGCTGCTGCTAATGCTACTGCTGCAAAAGTAGGCGAAGACGTTGCTAAAAGTGGAGCTAAAGCTCCTTATACCTTTCGTGTAGGTTGGGCAGTGTTGCTACTGGCTATCAATTTCCTTGTAGCTGCCTATTACTTCCATATTATTGAATAATTAGTTGACATCCTCCCACGGCTGCGGAAATCGCCCTTAGCGCTCCGCATTAGCGTTCGCTTACGCTCATTCGGAGCGCTCAAGCCGTGGGATTCCAAATCTGACAACTTGGTTTGTTTGGTTGTGGGAGTCACAATTCTGACTCCTGAATTTTGCATTGTTCTTCTTACAGATGTCATGCTGTTTAGTTAAGCTTTCCTACCTACTCTTTACTTAATAAACAATTGCCCGACTTTCGCTAAATCCACATTTCCACCGCTAATAATTACACCAACCCTAGCCCCCGGTACTTTCACCACTCCTTCCAACAAAGCCGCTGCGGCTAACACCCCAGTCGGTTCAATAACAATTTTGAGGCGTTCCCATAAAAAGAACATGGTGCGTAGAATCGCTTCTTCTGATACCGTGACCATATCATCGACATAATGCAGCACCAGTGGGAAAGTTATTTTACCTAAATAAGGGGTACGAGCACCGTCAGCAATGGTTTCTGGATTATGAACAGTTTGTAGGGTTTTGGTGTGAAACGAACGTGTCGCATCGTCAGCAAGTTCTGGTTCTACTCCTATCACCCGACAGTTGGGTAATACGGCTTTGGTTGCAATGGCGGAACCAGAAAGTAATCCACCACCACCGCAACAAACGAGCAGCAAGTCCAGTTCACCAACTTCTTGAATAAGTTCTTTGGCAGCTGTACCTTGTCCGGCTACGATGTGAGGATGGTCGTAAGGAGGAATCATCACACCTCCTCGCTCGGTTAATAGAGTTTGGGCTAATTCTTCTCTGTTGGTTTGCTTGCGGTTATACAAAACCACCTCACCGCCATATCCACGAGTCGCAGATAACTTGACGGCTGGAGCATCCTCAGGCATAGCGATGGTTATAGGAATGTTGAGCAGTTGTCCAGCAAGTGCTGTTGCTTGAGCATGATTTCCAGAAGAAAAAGTCAAGACGCCTTTTTGCTTTTGTTCTTCAGACAACTGTGATAGTGCATTGTATGCACCTCTAAATTTGAAAGATCCGGTGCGCTGGAAGTTCTCGCACTTGAAAAACACTTGAGCGTTGGTGCGATCGTTAACAGTTCTGGAAGTGAGAACTGGGGTGCGGTGAGCAACACCAGCTAAACGCTTGGCGGCGGCTTCTACATCAGTGATGGTGACGGAATTATGCTGTGACATTGACGGCTTTGTTTTCAGTGAACGAGTATTCAGACAAATCACCTACAGGCTGGTAGCCGATCGCCTGGTAAATGTGATTAGAAGTCGGGTTTGCCAAATCAGTGAACAAGCAGCAATATCGATGCCCTTGATTCAGTAAAGTTTGGCTCAAAGCCGCCACACAAGCACTAGCGTAACCTTTTCTGCGGTGTTCTGGTGGTGTGTAAACTAAACCCACCGCTGCACCGTTGGGCATTACACGAACATGGCACGCCATTGAAACAGGGATTTCATCTTCCCAAATGTAAGCAATACCTCGATCCAAAAGGCGCTCTACTTTGCGTTCAGCTTCTGACTCAACAGTGCCCAAGGCTTCCAGTGCAAAGGCTTCATACCAAGGGATGAGAACTTGGCGATCGCTCTCACTAGCAATACGTAACTCACCTGTTGTTTTGGGAATCGGCTGCACTTGCTCCAATTGAAAAGCACGCAGAGCCATTTTTAGATGGTAGGATTGACCAGTTAAGGAATGCCAAGCTTCCACCAAAGCTTTTGCCTCAGCAGTGGGAGCATTGACTCGTGACAATGATTCTTGAGTCTGGCGTATGTCTTGGGCGATGATTTCTATACTCCCAAAATCCTCTATCTTTGACAACAGCAATTTTCGCCCAGGTGTTCTCATCGCCACAGCAATAACATCTCCGTCTACTTCAACAGTTGTCAAATAGGGCTTTTCGTCGAAGTGTTCGGGATTTTGAATCAAACTGTTGCAAAGTGCAAGCTGCACGTTATGCAATGCTTCGTGATTGAGCAAGTAGTCTTTCACTTGCTCGTAAAATTGACTTGCATCTTCAAAACGATTAATTTTCATCAACATCAGTTGTGGTGGTGACAGAATTATGCTGTACTTACTGCGGCTGTGTTTTCACCAGTTGCACTGCTCATTTGTTGTCGCAAAACAGCAACTAGTGAAATCATGCTTTTATCGATTCCACCTGCTTCCATCCCTTGCATCCAAAGCATCATAGATGAGACAAATAGTTCTTTGAGGTAAGCGAAGGAGAAGCCATTTGTCATCTCGGCAATTTGAGAGATTGTGGCTTCAGACAAGCGCATTGTCGGTTTAAATCTGTCGTTCCACAAGTTGATATAGGCTAAGCGTTCTGACAAAGCTGGCAACTCAAAGTAATATTTACGGTCAAAACGACTAGGACGATTTAAAATTGCTGGATCTATACGATCTGGATGGTTAGTTGTGGCTAATATGACTATTCCAAGATTTGTGGCAAAACCATCAAGTTCATTCAAAAAGAACGAACGATTTTCTCCTTCTACTAAAGAATCAAGATCTTCTAAGACTAAAAGACAGGGTGCAGACTGTCGTGCTTGCCGAAAGACTTGACGAATATTGTGGTGAGGATTACTATACTCCGATTTGAAGCTTTTGACGTATAAGCAAGGCTGCTGCATTTTATTAATCAAAGCTTTGACTGCGTGAGTCTTGCCATTTCCTGGAGAGCCAATAAATAAAATTCCTCGCTTCCAAGGTAAACCGTAAGCTTCGTAAGTTTCTCGCAAAGCAAAAAAGTTTGTCAAGTCATCTTGAAGTTCTTGTTTAAGAGTGCTTGGCAAAATCAGATTATCAAAAGTCGCGTTCTGAATAGACTCAAACAACTCTTCATTTTTCGACCAATAGCCTTCTTCAAACACTAAAATTTCACTTCTGATTTCGGAGTTCCACTCACAAACTGCGGCAAAAAACTTTTGAGCGATATCTTTACTTTCAGCCAAAATCCAGTGATATCTGGTTTTACAATAACCCTCCTGAAAACTTATGAGTAGGATATCGAGTTTCTGTTCTTCCCATGTCACCTCAAAGCTGGCATTTTCAGTCGAATTGTAAATTTTGTTTTCCATGCCATCCCAACCAGAAATAATTTGGTTGTAGATAGAGGTGTCATACTTAATAGTACAGAAGTTTGCCTGGGCGTAACTTTGGACATCAAATGCAGAATCGCTCGCTTCCAGCAACGCTTTTTTAGGATAAAACGCTGCTAATTCCTGACTAACATGATAGGTAATAGCGTTCGTAGGAAGGTTAAGTGCTTCTAAAATCAGTTGTTGAATTTTCATGGTTTTATTGCTTTGAAACTTATTGAAATACATATTTTGGTAGGGTGGGCATTGCCTACCTGAGTTCATACAATGGCGTATTCATCCAACTGCAAACTGCTAAGTTAAGTCGGCGTAAAAATTTCAAGGTATATCATTGCGAGTGGAGCAAGAATGATAACCTCTGTAGAGACGTTGCATGTGAGTCCAGCGCTGCGGGAGGGTTTCCCTCAGCAGGCGACTGGCGTTCGCGAAGCGTCTCCGAAGGAGATACCCGAAGGGCAACGTCTCTACACGTGTGAAATCAAAAATAATCCTTAACAGCAACGGTATTGGGTTATTGTCTAGGAAGACACTCACTTCATAGTTTATACAAAACCTTCGAGACAAATTCCAGATATTTACCACTCAAGAATTTGCTTGCTAATCCAATCATCAAAAACCATCTTCAAACAAATCGTTGCGTAAACTCGCACATTAAATCCACTCTCCCCTTACGTAGCATTGCTGGATCTAATCTTTCTGTGGTGTTACAAGTCATCAACACAACTAACTGCTGCTGTATATGAATACCAGAATCATCAATAACACTTTGGTACAGCGTGCCGTCTAGTAAACTCAATATATGTTCGGTTTTGTTATTGTACTGCGCTACTTCGGTAGCACGATTTTGTGCTAAGTTATCTGCCTCGTTAATAATGATGCAAATTCTTTCTAGATATGTGGGTGGGACAAAGTTGGCGATCGCATCATGATCCAAAATAAAAATCACATACCCTAAAGGTACTAAAATCTCTTTAGCAACTGCTTGTGTCCATGCGGTTTTACCTGTACCTGGTTCTCCATGTACCAAAACTGCTAACTGCTTCTGATTCAGAATTGCCTGCTGTACTAAATCAGTAAAGTTTTGAATATCTTCAGGAAAACTCCGAATCGGAAACTGACTGTAAAGTTTACCCACACGAGTTTGATATCCACTCAGCATAATTGCTAAATCATGTGTCGCTTTGTTAACGAGTGGAGCGAGATTTTTTGCTAATAAAGTATACTGTCGTCGTCCTCTGTCAAAAGAGTTTATTTGTAACCAAACGTCATTTTTTGACCAATAAGCATAAACGGTGTTAAGAACGTCCAAACGCTCCCAGTTTACAAATTTTTCAACGGGAAAATAAAAATCTCGTTCCAAATAATATTGTGTGATTATGTCAGGACATCCCAATACATCTAAAACGCGCAATACAGTAATTTCTTGAAGACGATTCAGAACATAATCAATTGGAATGCTGTTGCGGCTGACAAATTGGACGATAGGCGTTTCGGTACTTAAAATATCTTTGTAACGATAGTCTGGTGACAGAGGATCGGGTGTGATGTAATTCCAATATTTTTCTACTTCATAACGAGTATTATCAGAGACAACACTTAATAAATTAGCCCACCAAGTATAATTATGACGTCCTAATATCTCAGCGAAATTACTTGCTAAATTAAAACTTTTTTGCGTAAATTCTTGCCTGTCGTGACACAACAGTTGCCACACAAACTCCCAGTCCAACTCTCTATGGAATGGTCGCCAGCCACTTGCTAGTAAACTTTGACGGTTACTATTAGCAGGAGCGCCTTCGTCATTTCTATAGTATTCAAAGTCCATATTGTCAGTTGTCCAGCAGTGGTGGAGTTGTCATCTCCTGATATAGGAGATTTGGCAAAAGTTTTATCGTAATATAAACTACTTACGTGTAAGTTGCTACAGTCATTGTTTCTCACTTGAAAGGAACTGTACCCTGAGAAGAGATTAGTGCTTGGCGGCGGAATTCACGCATTCGCTGGCTACGGCACGGTGCGCTAACACGCATGCTTACATCATAAGCTTTTTGCTCCTCCTTGTAGACGCTAGGCAATCGCCTTGGGTATGGTACCTTTATTTGCGCGCCCGAGGTACTAGGCTAATCTAGTTTATAAATTTTCTATTTTTGTTTCTTGACACTTTTATACTACATATTTACTACAAAGTATGTCAAGGCTCTAGAAAAAGTTTTTATTTTTATACAATCACAAAAAATGACAAGCTTAAAGGTGTAACACTTTGCCGCCTACACCCATACGCTTATAACCCAATACTTACTAAATAATGTGATGAACTTTGTATCATATACAGCAATGCAGACATGTATATTTCAGGGTATCACATTAAAAAATTGTTAAATATATTTAGTGCCTATAAGTTTACTAGCTATCATATTTTCAATTTTGCCTATAATGAGGAAGTGTATTCTCACTTCTTAAGCTTGAGGTATTTTTTCCTTAAAGTTCATTAAGTGAGTAAAGATAATCAACTTGGTACAGTTGAGACACGAGCCAGTCTAATGTGAGCGCTAGATAACCGCTTACGGAGTGCCTCGTTTATTTTCTCAAGACAGATGATGAGTTTTACATGAATCTTCTGGAGAAGACATGAAGCAGGCACAATTATTCAGTCATCAGAAAAAGCACAATTCTCAACCACCCTTAATATTAGCGGTGGAAGATAATGAGGATAACCTACTGCTATTGAGTTATACTCTTGAGTCGCTAGGTTGTGAGCTTATTCGTCAAAACGATGGTTTAACAACATTACTTGTTGCAAAAGAATATCAGCCAGACATCATACTGCTAGATATTTTATTACCAGGTCTTAGTGGCATGGATATAGTGCGTTCTCTAAAACAAGAACCTCTAACCAGTCATATTGTAGTTATTGCGGTAACAGCATTAGCGAGTACAGACGATAGAGAACGCATTTTGAGTGCAGGTTTTAACGACTACATCAGTAAACCCTACATGATAGAGGATCTAGAAGCTCTTGTTAGCCATTACCTATGTAAAGAGTTGAATCCAGCTTCAGCTTATAATCTCTGTCAAGATTAAGCAGATCACGCTGACTTTGGAGTGTTACTTAATATCAAATGAAGTTTTTGTACTAAGTTTGTTAGAGTCAGATGTCGCAATGCGGATAGTCGGTGAATCTGTCAAAATAGCAATAATGCCAGTACGACCAGTCTCTAACGTAGCATCACTTAAGAGTTCTATCACTGTAACATTCAAAGTTTCTTCAATCAATACCTTGAGTTGTGGCGCAATTGCATCATCCAAATCTGAGCGAACTTCCTCGGCTAATTCTTGGTTACCTGTTTTAAGCAGCAATTTTTCTGGTTTAGTGATAGAATTTTCTATGATAATTACGACATTCTGATCCGATAGTTGACAAGTGATTTTGCTAGGCTGATGACCGAGCTGGTCACGATACAAGGCTTGAATACGTTGTGCTAAAGTTCTTTCTACTTGACCGCGAGTAGGTGTAGGTGTAGTCATGTGCTTATTGTTTTTCCAAGAGATTTAGACCACCAGCGACAAGTCAAAAAGTGATGTTATAAGCTATTAGTTACTTAACTTCTCAGGCGTCACTCAGATTTGGGGTTGACAAACTAGGGACATTCACTCTTTACTCTTTGAGTTGTCAATAGTAGTATAACTTTACTAGAAAATCTAGTAAACTCGGGAATCCCGAACTATTGAGAACATTATATTGGTCAAAATTTCTAAAAATCACCTTCCAAATGCAGTATTTCCCATCGGTGTTAATGTAAAGTTTTGTCAACCTATCGGCATAAAACTTAATATATATCCCCGTAAAGTGCGATCGCACTTTACAGGGAGTAAGCAACTTAGAAATGAAAATAGCTTAACTAGGACTTACGCACGAGTTACTAATGAACTTGATTGTGAGATTGCTTCCTGATGTCGCAATGACACAACTACGTGATTTTGCGTAAGTCCTGTGAAGCTTATTTCGGCAGACGTACAGTAAATAGACTGCCTTTACCAAGTTCAGAAAAAACGTCAATTGTTCCCTTATGTGATTCAATGATACGCTGCGACAGATGCAATCCCAAGCCACTGCCAGCACGCTTATTTTTACCCTGACGAAACCGCTCAAAAATTGTTGCTTGATCTTCCGGAGCGATGCCAAATCCTGTATCTTGGACTTCAATGATCACCCAAGTATTACCTTCAGGTCCGACAGGTGTTTCAGATACACGAATGTTGACACTTCCTGTATCTGTAAATTTAATGGCATTTCCAACTAAATTGGCTGTGACTCGTCGTAATTCTGAGCGATCGCCTTTAACCACACCTGCTGTTTCGTCTTTTTGATCTAAGTTGCTAGAGTCTATATTGATAGTTAACCCCTTCTCAAGCACCAGAGGAGTGAGTTCTTGAACAATTTCTTCTACGATTTGCCGCAGATTGCAGGTTTCAAGTTGCAGATTTTTTTTACCTGCCTCAAAGCGGTAGACTTCTAGGAGGTTGTTCACCATTTCCAACAAGTTCTGGTTGCTGCGAATCATGGCGAATATCGCCTCTTTCATGTCTGGCGAAATAGCACAAAAGAGTTCTTGATGAAACAAATGAAGCATCCGATCTGCGGCTACTAGCGGGGTTCGCAAATCGTGAGTCAGACGTGAAACAAAGTCCTCTCGTTGGCGTGCCATTTTTCGTTGTTCATCAATACTGTGCTTGAGGCGTAGCATTGATCGTACTCTTGCCAGTAACTCTTCATGATCGAATGGTTTGCGAATAAAATCATCTGCTCCTGCATCTAAGCCTTCGACAACACTCGCATCATGGTAGGCTGTTATCAACAGTATAGGAATGTATGATATTTCTCGATTTTGACGAATGCGGCGTGTCACTTCATAGCCATCCATTTCTGGCATCATGACATCTAGTAAAATTAAGTCTGGTGGATCTTGGGCAATTTGCTCCAGAGCATGCATACCATTGGAGATTAACTCAACTTTATACCCTTCACTCTCTAAAATTGTTTCAAGTAAGATCAGATTATCGGGATTATCATCAACAGCAAGTATATATTCGACTTGAGAATTGTCTTGTGCTAGCATAACCATTTATTTTAACAAGCTAAACCTGTACATAGGCTGGATCAGCCCAACCATCCCCCAAACTTAAGTTTGGGGGAGAACGTTAATTATCTCTACTGTTACTGTGTGCACCTTCAGTAGCAAAACAAGGAATTGCTTGCTGTCTCCAAAAATGTTTTCTGGCTGAAGCATGAGTAAAGTTTGATGTTCCATCTGAAGCTTCTTGGCTTGAGGATGATATATGACGTGGTAGTTGAATCCGAAAGACTGAATGATTATTCAACTGACTTTCCACGCTGATGTTACCACCCATCGTTTGCAGCAACGCTTTGATCATTGGCAAACCCACACCTGTACCAGAATATTTGCGAGTCAGACTTTGATCCACTTGGCGAAACGGTTCAAAAATCTTTTGTAAATCGGCAGGAGCAATACCTATGCCAGTATCATGAACTGCAATCTCCACTTTTAGTTCTGGCAGTTCCTTCACTTCAACTTTTATACTGCCAGACTCTGTAAACTTGATGGCGTTTGAAAGCAGGTTGGTTAAAATCTGCCGTATACGTGTTGGATCATTGAACATCAAAGAGTTTTGCAAGTCCATTTGAATGAATAAAGACAGATTTTTCTCCTGTGCTAGAGAACGCATCTCTTCCACAGTAGCATTGACCACCTTTGATAAATCAAATATTTCTGGTTTGAAATCTAACCTTCCTGCCTCTAGCTTAGAAAAGTCAATAACTTGGTTCAGCAGCATCAGCAAGTGCTTAGCATTACTGAGGATACGCTCTAGCATATCTTTTTGCTGATGTGTTAGTTGACCAAACTTAGGACGTAACAATAGCTGAGAAAACCCAATGATCGCATTCATCGGAGTCCGTAACTCATGAGATATTGTTGCTAGAAACTGCGACTTGAGGTGTGATGCTTCGATGAGTCTGATGTTTTGTAACTCTATATGTTGTCGCTGTACTTCTAGTTCCTGGTTTTGACGAATCAGAAGTTCATTGCTTTGGTGGAGTTGTTGATTCACTAAGGCGACTTGCATTTCTGCGCGGTGAACGCGGATCGCATTGCGCAAAAGCTTTAGCAAAATTTCTGATGACAAACTCGATGACTTGGATATATAATCAGCAGCACCTGCTTTCATCAATTCAACTGCTATCTGTTCATCTTCATCACTTGTCAAAACGATAACAGGCACTTCGATATTGTTTAAACGCAGGTTTTGGAGTAGACTTAAACCGTCTTGGTCTGGTAAACAATAGTCGAGAAAGACACAATCATACAAAGTATCACTCAAAAGAGCGATCGCACTTCTTAAGTCACCCACCTCAGACACTTCCATTTCAACGCCTGTTTTGCTGAGGATACAACGCACTGCCATCCGGTCTACTTCATCATCATCTATAATTAAAATCTTTAGTTTTTCTTTCATTGTTTTTAGCCATCGCCATTAAATAAATTGTTTTTATTCTTATGATTTCTTATGTCTTGGCAGCAGACGTATAACGTTGAAATTATTTTATATTTTATGGTTGCTGTCGGATGGTAACATAATCAACATTTGATAACTAGCAACGACTAATTACTCATCTAAAACTTCAAATTCCGGAAAAAATTGGTAACTGATGGCATTTTGCACAATGTCCAATATTTCTTTAGTGTTGTCATGAGATTAATAAAGCTATTGAAACTCGCGATACATTGAGCTTAGAAGTCTCTACACCCCTTTATCCTAGTTTGAAGTTATCATAACTACCACATAAGTTGTTTTCCAAAGAGGATGGCAACGTCATTTTTAAAGTAGCTTTATCCCTCCCATTTCAAGCATATTCAAATCTAGCAAAATTCAAGGTTACTTTACAGAATTTTTTTCGATGAATTCTTATTGCTAGTAGTTCTATTTGATTGGCAGCAACAAAAAGTGGGTTTGTAACCTTAATTTGTTTGAAGGCTAGTTTGAAATTCATAATATCAACTTCGTCATCCTCCACAAGTAGTATGTTATTCATTTGTTTGACCTAAATGATTTTAGATTTTAGATTTTAAATTTTAAATTTTAGATTGGGGTTAGTCGGTACAAGCCTCGTCCTTTTAGGACGAAATTAATTCTTCAATCCGTCAATTTTAGATTTGCGATTTTAGATTTTAGATTGGGTTGGTTCGTT
>NZ_CAWPKW010000383.1:0-627 GCF_963888615.1 Brasilonema octagenarum UFV-OR1
GCTTTGGCGGGGTGGGGTTCCCTCAGGAATAGCTAGGAAGTTGGGCTTACCGTGGAGAAACCCAACAAACAATGGTTGAGTGGAACGATACTATTTCTTGAGTTTAATCCTAAGCCAAGCCAAAGCGGTAAAAAACAAGGTAGCCAAAATACTCAATAATAAGGATGCGTAAAGCTGGTTTTTAGGAAGTATGGTACTTAGGGGTTGGTTAATTTTGTCTATATGTTGAGTGACAACGCCAGAGATGATCGCACCTGCACCTAAGCCGACACCGACGATTTGGATGGTGTTTTCTAGAGAGCGATCGCGTTCGGCTTGTTCTGTTTCTACAATACCTCGGATAGTATCAATCATCCGTCCGAACAACTCTTGAGCAGGGGTAAGGTAGTTAATATCAGTTTGTATTTGTTGTTGCCATTGCTGACAGGAGCGATTGAGAAAATCTTGCCATAATTTAGGGCTGTCTCCTGCAATATCAGTGATTTTTTCTAAGCAAATACCGTAATTACTGATATTTGTAGTAATAGCTGTATGATGAGCTTGCAAGTCTCGCAGACAACGGGCATAGTCAAGGTTTTTTTGTGGGATTTGTGCCAGCAATGCTTTGAGTTGTGATAGCTGCATTTG
>NZ_CAWPKW010000383.1:637-1177 GCF_963888615.1 Brasilonema octagenarum UFV-OR1
ATTTGAGAGTCAGCCATCAGTTTGGAAAACTCTTCTGTTTTCTTCTCTAAATCGCTGTAAATTGCTCGTGCTTTTGAGGAACAGTTACGAGCTTCCTGATAAATATAGAGAATTTTATGATAGCAACAGAGTAAATTTAGCAGCCACTCGTAGCTTTCTGTCGCTAGTTTTGCTGTTTGAGCATTACTATTATTTAAGGAAACGTAAATTTGACATTGTTTAGCATAACTGTGGGGTTGATTGGGGTCAGTTGCCTGATATTCAAATAAAAGACTGCCAAATAGTTTGTCCTCATTCACTAAGGCTGGGTTTAAGTTCGTTCCTGCTAGCAACTTGTCTACATATTCTGAGGCAAGTTTCTGACACTCGTCTTTAGTTGCATCTACTTCGCCATAAATCCATAAAGTTTGTCCTAGAGATGCTTGAATATGAGATGGTAGTATATAACTTGGCTTAAAGTATTGCAGTTGGTCTACGCTAATCGAGATATTTGACGGTTCTGGGACAAGAGTGAGGTCAGCTGCATAAGTATCGTTAAGT
>NZ_CAWPKW010000384.1:0-1177 GCF_963888615.1 Brasilonema octagenarum UFV-OR1
AGAAAGCCAAGCACTTGGGCTGATTTATAAAACCTAGTACGTAATTATGAGAATATGAAAAGAAAAAGACTTATCCAAAACCCATCTGCTACACAGCCACAGTTGCTTTTGATATTGTGATTGGATAGTGTTAAATTTGCATCCTTATAGATATGTGGCAAAATCTTATTTCCTACACTGTTGGAACATTGGCTGCACTGTTTCCAATCGCTAATCCTGTAGGTGCAGTGGCAATCTTTTACAGTCTAACGGCTGCGGATACTCGAAATTACCGTCTTCGACAAGCGCAAAAGACTGCATTGAATGTCATTTTGGTATTGGCTACTTTTTTACTTGCAGGTAAGCTAATCCTCAATTTCTTTGGCATTTCACTGGGTGTTCTACGAATTGCAGGAGGTTTAATTGTTGCTCATACTGCTTGGGAAATGGTAACTGCGCGTCAGCGACTAACTAGCCAAGAACATAAAGAGGCAATAGATAAAGAAGATGTATCTTTTACACCAATGGCTGTGCCGATGGTTAGTGGTCCGGGAGCGATTGGAGTTGTGATTGGATTTTCAACTAAAGCTAGTCAATGGGTTGATTATTTGGGTTGTTTAATTGGAATAGCTTTACTGGGAATCTTACTTTACCTATGTCTTGCTTTAGGAGAACCATTAATTGAGAAATTAGGGTCAACTGGCATGGGAGCGTTGAATCGGATACTGGGGTTTTTAATTTTGGCGATCGCAGTTCAATTAATTGTTGAAGGTACAGTGGATATATTTAAAGCTAATGTACTAAATCTACTGCGGTAAGTTATTTTGAGACACCAAATTCTAAAACAGACTTTTCATGGGAAGTTCTCAAACCACGAAACTAGCATTACAGTGGGGACGAAAACTTGAACAAAAACATCATAGAGTGAAAAAGAAAGTTGAAGAAAAAGATTATCCATGAAGGTTCAGCAGATTAATTTACCATATATTGACCAGCTTTTGGCATTGCTCGACACTGGTCATCCTGAGGTTGATCTAGCGTTTGGGCGTCATGTACATTGGGGCTATTGGTTCAACCCAGAACAAGCATTGAATACACCAGAAGATTTTAGCAAGGCAGCCGAACATCTGACTCGCGAAGTTTATTCTGCTGCAAATGTTAAGAATGGTCAAGATGTTTTGGATGTTGGTTGTGGTAT
>NZ_CAWPKW010000385.1:0-23829 GCF_963888615.1 Brasilonema octagenarum UFV-OR1
CTGGACTATCTAATTTTTGGGTTGCACCTTTAGGTTCAAGACGTCCTCTAGCACTTTCTGTCTCATCCACCTTTGAGAACATCGCCCAAGGTAAAACAGTAATTGCAAAGATTAATAACAAGTACAGCGAAGAACGTGTCCAGGCTCTAGGTAAAGCATCTAACAGTTCTTCTGTTCCGAAATACCAATTTTCTTGTGCCTGATCTATTGGTTCTGCTTGATCTGTTGACTCAATAGATTCGGATACTTCTTCCGAAGGAATGTAGCTTTTATGCTTATCCGACTCCAGTTTGGTAAGTGGATCTGGACGATGACGAGGTGTATTTGCCATAGTTTTCGGCTTTAAGTTCGTCAAATCAATGAATGGTCATGGTGTGCAAACAAGTTGGTTTCTGGTTTGCAGAAGCCTGTATGTAGGGTTGTGGTTAAGTTCTTGGCGCTATCTACACAGTCTGAGTTTGCCACGAAGAACTATATATTGATATGCTGCAATAGTGTCTGTTGTTTTGCAAAAACACTTTGTGAATGCTGGTTCCAGGATTTTTGCTTCCTGCGCTTGCCTTGCTTGCCTTAATCTGGTAATTTTAGCTTTGTCGAGTACTAGATTTGTTGAGCGTAAAGTACACTGTGGTTGAAAAACTGGTTGCTCATCCCAATTTTTTGTGGGCTATAAATCTATTATCTAAGCTTGTTAAAGCTTGCCGTTGAATTGTCCGGTGTAACATAGCATTTTTTTGCTGCACCCTATTGTTTTCAATTTTACTTTAGTAAAAATAATTTTAAAAAGAAAATTCCGGGAAATTCTCAAAACTACTTTTATCTTAATAAAAAAATATAATACTTCATTAAAAAAGCACAACTTCTTAAGTTTAATCAGGCTTTGACTCTAGATAGGCTGCATGTAACAAAAGCTCCTTCCTGGGAGAGAGTCGTAGTTACTATTACTAACATATAGTGTCGTTACTGTTACGAATGAAATCTCAGTAAAATTCTAACACCTAAGGATTTGATTAAGTAACAGACGAAACAACAAACAGTTTTGAGTCTGGTATTTGAGCAAGGAATAATGTTATAGGTTTAGAAAACCGAATCAAAGCAACAGCTAAGAACATTGAGGGCAAAATTTAAGAAGTTGTAGGTGACATCACTGGCAATACACAAAACCAACTGGAGGGGAAAGCTAAGCAAGCCGAGGCGCGCGTTCGTCACGTGGAACCTGAAAGATAAACTTAAACAGATGAAAAATAAACGAGGGCAGAGGGTTTGAATAATTAAAATACTCGGGCTAAAACAGTAGAGTCTAAGAGTGTTCCAGCCATAATCTATTGCTGTTAGAAAATACACTTTCACCAACACATGCATCTGTTGGTGAGAGATATTGTGGTTGATTTTTTATACAGGCCATTCGATGCTTTGAATCGGTTGAATTGGAGTTGTCATAACTCACTGAGTTTTTCTTACGTGGATAGTTATTTTGTGATTTGAATTTTGGAGCAAAGGAGCCATGTCATGCCAAGACTAGTGGGTCGGCGTTCTAACGCAAGTTTATACGTCTTATCTGTTTTTATTGTTGCGATCGCAATAGTAGGAGTACTTCAGTACTCTGGTGTCATTAATATTCAGAACTTGGTTGAGCAGACGAAAGTCAGGTTTCACAAGAGTAGCCTGCCGAATACGTTTGGTATTGCTAATTTACATGATAAACAAATAAGTGCCAAGAGGTTTGAAGATGCGTAAAGGAATCGATTTAATCGGTAAGGCTGTCATTACATACGACACCGGAGAACAAATTGAGCGGGTTCAAGATTTAATTTTCGATCAAGACAGCCATTCGCTTCTGGGACTACTTGTGGATGAGGGAGGGTTATTTCGTGCTACCCGCGTCATTCCATTCACTAGTATACAAGCAATTGGTCCTAATGCAGTCGTTGTACCATCCAAAAAGGCGATTGTGAAACTCAGGGCTGTGCCTGAAATCAGGGCGATAATGAAGCGCAATAATGTGCTTAAGGCAACCCGGATTTTCACAGTAAATGGGCGCGATCTAGGTGCTATGGTTGACCTTTACTTTGACGAGCAGACAGGCTCTGTTGAAGGCTATGAAGTCTCTGGCGGTTTGTTTGCAGATGCCTACTCTGGTCGCTCGTTTCTTCCTGCTCCTCAAACCCTGAAAATCGGTGAAGATGTGGCATTTGTACCAGTAGAAACAGCCGACGTATGGATGCAGGAGCAAGTTGGCGGTATTAAGGGGGCTGTTCAGGCTGCTGGTGATGGCTTGCAAGTCACGACTGCTATAGCTGGTCAGAAGCTTCAGGAAGCGACTCAGACTGCAACAGAAAAATTGCAAGAAACAACAGAGGCTGTTGGTAAGCGACTACAAGATGTTAATCAGGCAACTGTTACCTCTATTACGAATGCGATTGTTGATCCGGCTGCACAGAAAGCCTTCGTGATTAGTAAAGTTGCAGAGCAAAATGTGGTTGCTGCGGATGGAACACTATTAGTTATGCAGGGACAGGCAGTTACCTTCTTGATTGCACATGAGGCTGAGCGCCTTGGTATGCTTGATCAACTCTACCGGGCAACAGGAGGTCCTGTTGTCGAGGTGCTAAGCCGCAAGATACAACAGACAGCCAACACAACCAGCGCACAATTCCAAGAAATTGCAGACACTACCAGTCAAAAGTTACAACAGGGTGCTGACATTGCGAATGAAAAACTACGAGAAATGACTCGTACCGCCGCTGCTAAGTTAACAAATGCAGTGGTTGATCCAGAAGAACAGAAGGCACTTATCATTAACAGAGTACTTGAGTGTGATGTCATTGCACCAGATGGAACGTTGCTGATTGCTCAAGGTCAGTTAGTCACATTAGAGATTGCTGATGAAGCTGAGCGTCAAGGTGTGCTGGATCAACTGTTTCGCGCAGCAGGAGGTAGCTTATCAACCGAGTTGAGCAACTTAACAAATAACTTCCTTGCAAGTCATGTGGTTGAACAAGCGTTAGGTCGGCGTGTACATCATATCGTTCAGACTAATGAAGCATTAGTCGTAGCTGCGCCGGGACAAATTGTCACGCCGGAGGTGATCAAACGGGCGCAGACTTATCAACTTGAGCAGACTTTACTCAATGCTGTTGGTTTAACCTCAACTGAAGTCGCTTATGCCAATGCCAACAAAACATTTGCAGAGGCGAGTGATCTCGTCGTGGATGGTGTCATTCAAATACGGGACAATGCAAGTACTCTGTTAGTAGTGCTCAAAGAAAGGTTTGAATATTTACGTAAACATGCACTTCAAGTCCTAGAAGAACAACGGATGAAGCAAGCCTTGGGACGTCCAGTGAATCGAATTATCCTTGACCACAAGGATAACATCATTCTCAGTCCTGGTGATGTCATCACTCATCGTGCGATTGAACTTGCTCGTCAGGCTGATGTGCTTGATATCTTATTTAGTTCTGTATGGAAGACTTCTGAACTTGCAGCTACCGTACTATTGAACTCATCGCCAAAGGCTGAGGTCAAAACAATTCAAAATTCAAAATTCAAAGTTCAAAATTAAGAATCCCAGGGCAAACGCATCTTAATTAGTCTTGACAAAAAGCTTAATTAGTGTGTTAACGGACAAACAAGAATTTATTGTTTGATTGGTTTTTCAGGGGTTAAGCGATACGCCCTTGGCGTCTGCGCTCCGCGCAATCGCTTAACATATTGTCAATAAACGGGCATTAATGCGATTAGTTTGGGGTTTATTGACATTTAGAGGCTCTTGTTGACAAGATGCGTTTGCCCTGTTAAGAATCCCCATCGATTTGGGGGCTTGAAACATTGAGTAGGGTGGGCATAATGCCCACCCTTTTATTTAACTTTTAAGCCCCCCGCTGATTTTGGGATCTAATACCAGTTGTGAACCGGATTCGTTGACATGGTATGTCCAAGATTGTCTGCCAACTTGGATAACAGCTTCCCAGCCTTTAATGGGGTTATATTCTTTGGTGCAAATTTCGCCAAATTTGAATTCGCAGGGATTACCAAAGGTTTTGGGTATGGCTTTGCTAACTTTTAGGTTAGAAGTTGGTATTCTGGAACGCTTGGAGGCATCCCGTAAAATTGTATCTTCGATTTCTTTTGGGAGTGCGCTTGATTGTGATGTACTCACTTTTGGATCTAATACCAGTTGTGAGCCGGATTCGCTAACGTGGTAAGTCCAAGAATTATCTCCCACGCGAACAACCACTTCCCAACCTTTAATAGGGTTGAATTCCCTGGTACACACTTCTCCAAATTTGAAGATGCAAGGATTACTGAAGGTTTTTGCTGTAGCTTCGGTAATTTGTAATTCACGAATTGGTACGCCGGAACGATTGGATGCATCACGCTTAATTGCATTTTCTATCCGTCTTGGCAGATCGTTTGAGTTCTGGTTTGTGGTTTGGGATATTTGAATGGTACTGTAGCTTGAGTTCTGGTTTGTAGTTTGGGATATTTGAACGCTGCTATAACTGCTCTGTATCTGCTCCTCTTCCCCAGAAGCAGCAGCAGGATAGTTTCCAACCACTCCGAGTCCACTTGAGAACAGACTCGTTAAGGTTAAAGTCAACAAAATTCCTTTCGGGGACTTGAGGATTTTGTTAAGTGCAGGATATAGTTTGTTTATGTCTTTCATAGAACACCTTGAAGATTGAATCAATCAAATCGCGACTGAGGGTAATGCCCCTAGCGCGGTTTTTGTCTGTTTTGCTTTCGCTCTATGATTAGAGACTACAAACCCAAGTTTCAAAGTTTCGGCTGATGTGCCGGTTTTGTTTCTGTCTTCTGCTGCATTCCTCCATTCCAAATGAAGCGATTACTAAAGCGATTAATGGTGCAAACACCGATCATAAGCGAGTTTCCTTTGATATGATGGCTTGCCTGGATGACGACTGGAAAGTTAAAAGAGCGCAGGAGTTAGCAGATATGGGAGCGAGCTTAGTCAGTTGTCATACGGGTTAGAGTGAACAAGCGGCTGGAAAGAACCCAAATGTACTGATTAGAAAATTGTCTGAACAACTGAAATATACCTCTACTCAAGTCATCGCTATGGGAGGACTCAAGCCCAGCAATCTAAAAGACTTGAAACCGTATGTTGAGCAGATTTTTGCGATCGCTGTAGGAAGTGCGATTACCAGAAGCAAAGATCCAACGTTGCGATAAGCGAAGCTTAACGGCTAAAGCCGTATCGCACAGTTCCAACTCGAAATGAATCAATTAAATTCACGTCCACTTTCTAATGCTCCGTGGGCTGCGATCAAACGATAACAACAACAGCTAGTACCATTAACCAGGATGAGGAAAAATCTATGCTCATATAAAAGTTGGGTAACGTTTATACTCTACCTAACCAAAATCTCTGTCACATTTTCTTTTGATATTGTATCATTCATAACAAAAAAAACAAGAAATTGTATTATTAAAGACAAATAATAAAAATTATCTATTATTCTAAATTATACAACTAGATATAAGCGAATCGTCGCTATGGCAACATTTTCCTAGTAAAATACCAGTTAAGCTACCAGTTAAGCTTAAAATTACTGGTGTATGGGCTTGAAAGTATTAGTATTATCTATATTAGTTGGTAATAACTTGCATTTGTTGCCCAGTTCAGTTACATTCAAGATGAATACCAAGTTTCAGTTCTTGATCTTTTCATCAAGAACTAAAACTTGGTGGATACCTGAGTAAGACATTCGGAGAGGAAACATGTTAAATCAATTTGAAAAAAATGCTCAAAAGCATTCCCGTTCCAGCAAAATTCAAGTTGAAATCAAAGAATTGGCTCAGCCACTCAGCAAAAATACGACTGCTCAGTTAAATACTGATGCGGATGGCAGTGACTTAAATACTGATGCGGATGGTAGTGATTTGAGCAGCTAATAGTTGCTAATTATCCCACTAGATTTAAACGCTAAGGAGTAGGTGCAATGAGACCCCTACTCCGATTTATAATTGATTTTCATTATTTTTTTGTAAATTTATTGAGAAAGATTATAAATTAATCATGTTTAGAGATATACTAAAGCCATATAATGTTGAAGAGTTTTTCAAAAAGAATTGGACAAGCGAAGCAGTGTTTATCTCTAGTGGAGACGAAACGAAATTTGCTAACTTGTTTTCTTGGGAAAAACTCACAGATCTTTTGAACTTTCATCAGTTCAAATACCCTCACCTCCGTTTAGCATTAGATGAAAAAGTCTTGGATGAAAGTGCAAATGCTAATATCATCCAGCGATGCCAAGAAGGTGCAACTCTAATCCTCAACGGAGTACATAAGCTAATTCCAGAACTGGCTACTTTCGCCGAGCAAATCAAATATGATTTTGGATGTGGCGTACAAGTAAATGCCTATTGTTCCTGGCCAAAAAGACAGGGTTTTTCTTCTCACTATGACACCCATGAAGTCTTTATTTTACAAATAGATGGTACAAAGCAATGGTATGTATTTCGTGACACTATAAAGTATCCTTTAGCGGAACAGAAATCATCTTCTTTCTCGCCTCCAGAAGAAGAAGCTTATTTAATTTGCACTCTCAAACCGGGAGATGTTCTTTATATTCCTCGCGGTCATTGGCATTATGCAGTTGCTGTTGATCAACCATCACTGCATTTGACTTTAGGGGTGCATTGCAAAACGGGTGTTGATTTTCTGGAATGGATAGTGAACGAACTGCGTCAGCAGGAAGAATGGCGCAAAAGTCTGCCATTACGTGTAGAGACAGCGGCTGCACAGGGCTATGTAGATAGCTTAATTGAAAAATTAAGTAAACATATTGCTCATAGCGATCTTTCTGATGATTATATCAGTTATATCGAGAGCTTCGACAAAGCGATCGCTCGCTACTCTTTACCTTATCAAGCTGGATTTAATATCTTTGAACAAGGGACACAAACCAAGTTCAAAAGCGCCAAGTTTCAGCGATTTAGAATTACCGAACTGCCTGATGGCAGTGGCTACAAAATTGTTGTAGCTGGAAAAGAAGTATCTCTAAAAGGGGTACCTCTCTCTCTTGTGGATAATTTATTCACGGGAGAAATATTTACAGGGAATGATGTGCTCAATTGGTTACCAGATTATGATTGGGAAATTGATATTGTTCCTCTTTTATCTAGCCTGGTCACTGAAGGCATCATTTTTGTTCATACCTCTACGTAATATCCTCATTAATCTCAAAAAAACACTTACTACGACATAAATGAATACTTTGTTTTGTTCTGATAATTCACGCCAAATAGGAGAAGACATTATTGGCAGCGCCACCAATAACGAGACTTACATATTGGTTGAGTGCCCAACTCCCTGGACATCAGAAGCCTTCAATTCTAAATGGGTTCCAGAGAACTTAAAGCTTTTAATTGAAAAGTGTAAGTCGGCTAAAATTCCGGTAAGATTCCTTTTGATTGCTAATAACTTCTCACATAAGGTAGACAGTACAACTGTATTAATTTATCAGAAAGAAGAAGGACTTAGTAACGGATACCACAAACAAGAGTTTCATCTGGCACATATTGAGCAAGCAGCAGGAGTTATCAGAAAATGGTTATCTGGTCACTCTAGTAATTATGAAGTGAAAACCAGTGTAACCAGGGATATTTTAGTGTGTACCCACGGTAGCCATGATCTTTGCTGTGCTAGGTATGGTAATCCCTTTTATGCCCAAGCTGTAGCGATGTCTGAGAATTTGTGCTTGGACAATGTTCGGATTTGGAAATCAAGTCACTTTGGTGGACATCGATTTGCACCAACAATAATAGACTTGCCAGAAGGAAGATACTATGGTGCCCTCGATCAAGATTCGTTTCGCTCAATTTTGACGCGAACTGGTGATATCGACTGTTTGAATAAAGTATATCGAGGTTGGGGAATTCTGCCAACTTCTATTCAGGTTTTGGAAAGAGAACTCATCCTCCAGTATGGATGGGATTGGTTTGATTACAAAGTTGCAGGCAGAATCATTGAGCAAAGTTCAGATAACACTACAATTCTAGCTGAACTAACTGTTGAAAAACCTGATTGTTCTCTTGACACTTACCAAGCTAAGCTTGTGAAAAATGAGAGTCAGAGTGTTGTGCTGCGGGGTTCTTGCAATGCCAAGAGAGAGTCATTGTTCGTTAAATACTCTGTAGCTAATCTCTCGGTTTTCTCTGAGACTGTTGCAGCTTGTATTGCATAAAAATATGACTCACATTCAAATAATCAAATGGCTCCCCTAGTTCGCAGAATCCTAGTCGCTTGTAAAAGTTGACAGCCCCAATTCGTGACATTAATCTCAAAGTGTTGAGATTTTTTTCTGGGGCTATTTCTATCAATTTTTCCATGAGTTTTGTACCAATGCCTTGACGGCGAAACTCAGGTAAGACAGCGAGATAAGCAATACTTCCCAATTCTTTTGATAGTAAGCGCAGTCTGGCTGAACCAATGACTTTATGATCACAAACAGCAACTAGATGAAAAGCGCTATCTTCATGCTTGTCTTTTTCTGTTCCTTTGTCCATTCCTAAAGGTGCTCTCAAAACAAGCCACCTTTGGTGGAACATATCATCTAGTTCTTGTTTGTCTTTGACGGGACGTATCTCGATGTTTTCCATTGAAATAAAAGGGGTGTAAGTGTAGTAGTGTAGGGTGGGCACTGCCAGTCAGATCCTGCCTACTATATTAGGGTTTTAGTAGCAGTGCCCACCCTACGTGTGTTTCTACCTCTGCACAATACCAGATATTTGTCAATGCGTAAGTTCTAGTTTCGTACACTTTTGGGAAACTGCCGCTTTAGTGCTGGAAATACCGGACAAGGGGTTTGTTCTTGTAAGTTTTCTGGTTTACTCCAGGTGAAAGGAGCTTTTTTTGCAGCAGACATCCATAACAGACGCTTTGCTCGTGTCATAGCAACATAGAGTAAGCGGTATTCTTCAGCTGTTTTGAGGTGTTTTGCTTGTTCCCAAGCTGTGGTGATGCTGGGTAAGGTAGATTGACCGTGGAGAGCAGCGCGAATTTGGGCGCGGGCAACTTCTGATAAAGTAAAGTTACCTAAAAACTGGCTTTGAGGAGGAACCCAAAATCTACCAGGAATTAAGTTTTCATGGAGAAAAGGCATGAAAACGTAGTCCCAATCCAGCCCTTTTGCTTTATGCATGGTGATGATTGTCAGTTGACCGTTACGGGTATATCGTTTTTCTAAGTCTTCTGTTTCCACTGGTTCAAAGCGTTCGGAACTGACGATTTCACTCAATACATTCAGCATTGAACCCATCGAAGTATTGCCAGCTATTTGCTGGATGACTCTTTCTGCGAGTTTGTCGGCTGTTGCGAGTTCTGCTTGCTCATATTTTAAGGTTAGGGCTATGAATGAAATTAACTGGTACAAAGGTAGTTCTAAACGAGCACGAAGTAAACTTCGACAAAGATGAGCAGCTTTTTGGACTGGTTGTGGCTGAGGTGAAGCTAAAGGACTAGGATACAAAAATTCTTCCGGTAAAGTTGCAAGGGCGTTGAAATCCTGGGTTTCAATCAAACGCCGTTGTAGAAGAACTTCTAATGTTCTTTTGAGGTAGTCGGGAGAGTGGGGGCGATCGCAAAATTGTAAGAGTGCTAAAACTTCTTCTGGTACATGAGAATGGCGATCGCGCTCCCCCACATCATACACAGGAATGTTATGCTCTTTACACACAGAACTCAGCGCTTGTGCCAACCACCGTCCCTGACGATGTTCCCGTACTAAAATCGCTCCACTAATATTGTCGGGTTCTTGAGAAAATAACTCTACAATCCTCTGGGACAGCAACTCGACGGTGTGATGAATGTCACGCGGTGTGTACAGTTCCAATCCTAGTCCCACAGCTTGGGGATTGACATCAGCTTCACGGTGATTAGGTTCAACGGGGCGAATTCTTTGGAAACGAAAAGGAGTGGGAGGAGTCTGGGAAAATTCTTTGTTGATCTGTGTTTCCCTGTTATTCTCCTCTTGTTGTGTAGTTTTTACATAAAGACTATTTACCCACTCTAAGACAAAGTTGGCGGCGTCGATGATAATTTTCGTGCTACGACCAGCTTGATCCATTGTTACTAATCGTTGCTGGGCGTCGCAATCTTTGCAAAATTGCCGAAAATAAATTGGATCGGCTGGGGTGAAGGTTGAGTTAATCGCTTGGTTTGGATCACCAACGCGAATCATATTTGGTGGTTCGTCAAGATTATCGGCGTCTTTGGCGAGAATTGTTAATAGCTTTGTTTGCAAGGGACTCGAATCTTGAGCTTCGTCTTCAAAGACAGCGAAAACTTGATTTTGCTCGATTCTCCGGGCGTTGTCGTTTTCCAAAACACGCAGGGCGGCTAAAATCATGTCGTCGTAGTCAATGAACTCACGCGAACGCATCAAATTCTGATATTGCTCGTACAACCCAGCGGCAATACTTAAGATGTTATATTCGTCTGTGGTTTGTTTGCCAGTGGTTTGTTTGTTAAATTCACGCAAATCTTCTGGTAATAAACCAGAACTCTTTGCTTCATGAATAACTATAGTTGCTAGTTCTGGCAAGACTTCTGTCCGCAATACCGACTGTCGCCGCAGTCTTTCTGTTTCTTCGCCGTCAAATTGAATACCTTCTAATAACCGAGAATAGCGCCCCGGAGCGGTGGCAATCCATTGCTCTACAGCAGTCCGAATAAATCTATGACTTTGATTTGGTGTAATTAAAGTGACGTTATCTAATTCTAAACCTGATAAATTAGGATAACGGCTAGCTATGTTCAACGCCAGACCATGTAATGTATTGACACTAAAGCCAGTTTGGGGTATTGATAATTCTTTTAAGTATTCGCGGATTTTGATTTTAATATTAGCAGCAGCTGAGCGAGTAAAAGTAACAACAATCAGTTGACGACGGATGTTTCGACGTGATTGGGCAGATTGTTCATACTGATGGGCGATCGCAATTGCAGCTGCTGCAGCCATTCCGGTAGATTTGCCAGCACCAGGAACTGCTGACACAGCTAGTGAACCCGAGTTCCAGTCAGCCATACGCTGCTGTCCTTGGCGCAGGGTATTACGGATATTTGCTATGCCTGTCTCTTGTGGGGAAGGTACAGGTAATGTAGATTCTATAGATTGAGATTCTTTAGGCACTGATTTTTAATATAAGCGTCTTAACCTAATAAGATTTTAGATTTTGAACCGTAGATGGAAGCAGACGAATGCAGATAATGTTTAGATTTTTCTCTGCGTGCATCCGTGTGCATCTGCGGTTGTAATTTTAGAAGTAATGGCTAATCGTAAATTTTATCTACATTATCTGGCTTTGGTTGGGGCGATCGCCCTCGGTGCAATTTTACGCTTTTGGAATTTGGATCTTAAACCTCTGTGGATGGATGAGGTGATTACTGCGATTTTCAGCTTGGGCAAAACCTACAACGATTTGCCAATGGAAGTGGTGTTACCTCTAGAACGCGTTAGCGAGATTTTTACTCTTCAACCGGGGGTGAGTTGTTCTGAAATTGCTAAGAATATTGCGAGTCAGTCTACTCATCCGCCGCTGTTTTTTTGTGGGATGTACAGTTGGTTGAAGTGGTTGAGTCCTTTGGGAAGTGTGTGGGTTGCGAAGTTGCGATCGCCTGCAGCGTTTTTTGGTGTGTGTGAAATTATAGCAATTTACTACGTTAATCGTATTGCCTTTTTTCGGTCTGCCGGGATAATCGCAGCAGTTTTTATGGCTGTTTCCCCTCTGGCTGTTTACCTTTCCCAAGAAGCAAGACATTACACTTTGCCGATGTTCCTCATCACTTTAGGTTTACTTGGACTGGTGCAAATTGTCAAAGATATTGAAAAGCGGCAAAAAGTGAGATTGTGGGTTTTGCTGGGATGGGCAATCATTAACAGTATTGGTTTTTATGTTCATTACTTTTGTATTCTTGCTTTTATTGCTCAAGTTGCTACGCTACTAGTGCTGATGTGTTGGCGAAGAGCAAGTATTCTCAACAAGCGCCAAATTTGGCTAGCACTCATTGTATCTGTGAGTTTTGTTGCAGTTAGCTTCTTGCCCTGGTTACCTGTTGTTTTGAATAACTATAACCGTTCTGAAACCAGTTGGCTTGACCCTCCGCAAAATATTTCCCCAGTTTATCAAACTCTGATTACCTGGCTGCTGATGGTGATTTCTCTTCCTGTGGAAAAACAACTGCTTGCAATTGTAGTTTTATCTGGGTTGTTAATGCTTTTGTTTGGTATTTGGGTGGGTTGGCAAGTTTACAAAGGTTTAAAGCAGCTATGGTGTAAACAATCAACGCATTTAGTGACACTCACGCTGCTTAGTTTCTCTGTGTGCGTGTTATTGGAATTCTTTGCGATCGCCTACTTCTTGGGAAAAGATATTACTGCTGTTCCCCGCTATCACTTTGTTTATTATCCCAGCTTTTGTGCCCTAATTGCTGCAAGTTTAGCTCAAATCAACAAGAAAGAAAAAAGAAGACATTTCATTTTCAATCAGAAGTCTTCATGTTTCATCATTTTATTCGTCGGATTTTTTAGTTGTGTTCTTCTTGTTTTCAACTTAGTATTTCAAAAACCATTTGAGCCGGAACAAGTGGCGCGAAATATGAATCAAAATCCTTCCATTCCTCTTTTGATGGTAGTGGGATACAGAGATTACCAAGATGTGGCGTTAGGCTTAAGTTTCGCTTTAGCATTAGAACCACTTAGGGAAGCAGAAAAATATTCCTCCTCTGATGTTGCTTTCTTCAAGCAATCACCAGACTTTGCTCCTGTCTTGCAAAAACTTTCCCAACTTCCTCCACCAACTGCAACTGATCTTAGTTTATGGCTTGTTGGTCCAGGTAGAAAACGCAAAGACTATCCGCAGCAGATAACACTTTCCCAGAAAATGACTTGCACTATAGATTCTTTGCAGCACTATCGGATTGGTGTTCCTTATCAGTTGTATCGTTGTGGAGTTTCAATTCCTGATAAGACTTTGTAAAAAATCTAGATCGCGTGGTGCGGGTGAATGCGGATAACCTCAATCGCATTATGCGACTCGGATGACAAATGATAAAGGACTACTTTCACAAGTTTGCAGCGCATGTTGAATGCGCCGCAGCCTATGAGCTAATTATCACCAGTTTCTGAATTATCCAATGCCTTGTCTTGTGTAGGAACAACAATATCAGGAGAATCAAATTGCTTTGGTTGCGCAATAGATGGCTGTTCTGGTACAACAACAGGAGAATTCTTTAACTGGTTGACTGGTTGCGATGATTCAGACGCACCACGATAAGATGGTCTGTTATTTACTGAAGATTCTGAGGAGGTTTTGCGAGATTCGCGGATTGCTCGTAGTCGCTCTGTCAGTGAAGGTGATGAAGTAGTCTTAGGCTCAGTTTTAGTAGTAGATCCAGAAGCTTCCTGTTGTGAGTCTTGTCGGTATCGGCGACGTTGGAATTTTCTGGAGTCGGTTTGGGACGATTCTTTGCTCACATTGCTGTTATCGTCCGATTCGTTTGTGACATTCCTTCTATAGGATCTCCGATAAGATTGTCTTGTCACATTGCTGTTATCAGGAGTATCGTCAGCTGAAACACGACGGATACGCCGACGGCGTGTTGAAGTAGAAGTAGATGCAGATTTCACTTGCGAGGAAGTATTATCTTCTTTCTGTTGAGTACTAGTTTGTTGAGTTGTATTAGTTTCTTTAATAACAGGCGATGGTGTTAGGATGACTGTAGGTTTCGCCTCGTTAGGATCATTCTTTTCGACAACAGTTTGTGGTTGTGCAACTGATGAGCTTGGTCTAGTTTTAGTCAACAAACTTGTGATACCAAAACCACCTGTAATACCCAAAAGAGCTATACCCGTTGCTATCAGTGCTTTAGGTGATGAGGTAATTTTTTTAAATATGGCATTACCTGAAGGTGGTGCGGTTGGCGTGCTCACAGATGCTACTTGTTGTGGCACATTTGGCACATCTGGCACATTTGGCACATCTGGCACATCTGGGTATGGCTGATTAGATAAATTGATAGTTGGTACTACTGATGTCACAAGCAATTGGTGTACACCACTTTGAGTGTCAGGTAATAGCAGTAACCACTCTGCTACTGTTTGCGGACGAAAGCGAGCGTCAGTAGCCATACCACGAATGATTGCTTGATTGACAGCAGCACTCAAATGGGGTTGTAAGTCTCGGGGGGAAGGCATTTGCTCGCGATCGCGCAGAAGTGCTGGTATAGGCACTTGTGCTGTCAATAATGCATACAGTGTTGCTGCTAAACCATAAACATCAGTTGCAGGACTGCGGGTTGCTTGCGACAGATACTGCTCAATTGGTGAATAACCCTCAGAAACAATACCCGTGTGAGTTTGCTTGACACCATTGTGAAATTCCCGTGCAATCCCAAAATCAATCAGTATTACCTCTTGCGTTCCTTCACGAAGAATGATATTATCTGGTTTCACATCCCTATGAAGCAAGCCATTTTGGTGTACAACCTGCAACGCACCTGCTATTTGCTTAATGTAATGAATTGCTTTATCCTCTGGCAAAGGTATCCCTGGCATGACATATGCCTCAGCCAAAGTTTCACCAGGAATATATTCCATCACCATGTAGGGTAGTCTGTCTTCGACAAAAAAGTCGCTTACCCGGACAATATTCGGATGGATACAAGTTGCTAATCGTCTTGCTTCGTCTTGAAATTGACGCTCAAACTTAACATAATCAGGATGCTGTCGCAGCTTTTCATTGAGAGTTTTAATCACCACGACCTGATTGAGGAAATTGTGAGTTGCTTTGAACGTAATGCCAAAGCCACCTCGACCGATTTCCTGGTTAATGGTGTACTTACCACTCTGCAATGTTTTAGTACTTAGCATAGAGAGTCCTGATTAGTAAATATGTTAGTACTGCTTTTTTTATAGAAAACCGGGAACTATAAAAGTTCCGGTTTTGACTCCTGAGTCTAACCCGAATTTTGAGGAATATCAAACCATGTTCAATACTTAACCCACACAACAGTTTTATTTTTCTTTTGTTATTCCTTATAGTATCCTTATCACTTAAAATTATCCACTTTTAAAAGCGCTGACCAATACCAAAATGAACGCGGCTTTCTCCCTGGTCATTCAGCCCAAAGTCAGCCCGAATTAAGCCTAGAGGTGAGTCAAAGCGGACTCCAGCACCGTAACCAAAACCAGTACCAGGTTTATCACGAACTCCTGCAGGGTTACCCAACACAGACTCACCAGAACCTAAGTCTGAGGCAAAGTCAGCAAAGAAGACACCTCCCAAAGCTTGGACAATCGGAAAGCGATATTCTGCCGACGCCAACACATAAGTGCGACCACTAGCAACATCACCCTCACCATAACCACGTACTGAATTGACACCACCTAAGTTGAAACTTTCATAAGGTGGTAAATCACCAAGGACAGTACCAGCTTGGACATTCAAGGCGAAGACTTGTGGTTTTTTGGATTCAAATAACTTTACGGGCATAAATTGGCTATAGTCTGCCTTTACGCGGTTCATAGAAATTTGTCCTTCCCCAAGAGGGATGGATTGTTCGGCACTGAGTTTGAGAATAGAACCATTGGTTGGATTGAAGGGATTATCTCGCTTGTCTTTGGTGGCGCTTAAGGATACAGTTGTCAGGTCATCAATACCAGTCCCGCTAAAAGATAGAGGATTTCCCTTTTCATCAGTTGGGGTAACTTTACCATCGCGATCGCGAAGACTAACACGAGTATAGTTTAAGCCTAAAGAAGTATTCCAACCATCAATCGGGCGCTGCAAGCTAACACCACCCCCAACTCGACCTTCCCGGATTCTATCGCCATTTGCAAATTTGATGTCACCATCAAAAGTTTCAGAAAGTCCCCGCTTGCGGAACGCACTCACACTATAACCAAAGGCGTCTGGATTGGTTTCCCGGTAGGGACTTGTAAATTTAGTATCAAATTGAAAGTCACGCGCACCAACTTCAAGATTAAAACCGAAAATATCGTTAACGCCACCAACATTTTGATCTCGGTAAGTTAATGTACCAACTATCCCTTGATCTGCGTTATAATTACCACCCAAATTAATAGAACGCGCCCCTATTTCCTTAAGTTCGTAAACGACATCCAGTTTTGTCGCATCTCCTTCAAAAGCAACATTGACATTCTGAAATAATCCTGTCTTATACAGTTGCTGTAAATCTTGTTTGACTAAGTTTTCTTGATAAACTTGTCCTGGCTTAAACTTCAGCTGTTGCTGCAAGAAATCTGTTTTTGTACGTCCTTGGACTGGTTTATCCTTGCTATCAACTGTTTTGCCTTCTTCGTTCACAAAACGAAACTTGATATTGTTGACAACACCTTCAGCAACATTCAAAGTCAGGATTCCTTCAGCGCTGGGCCGAATCGATATAACTCTTGCAACTTTATAACCTTTGTCAGCGTACCATTTATTAATATCTTGGACGACTTGTTTGAGACCACTGGGACTGATGACTTTTCCTATTTGAGGTTGAAAGCGTTCCCTGGCGACTTCATAAGTTAACACGTTTGCCCCGGAAAGTTGTAGAGAACGCACAACAACTGGTTGTACTTGGTACTCTACATTTAAGCCAGTGGGCGTAGAACGGCTATTAACACGAGCATCCGTAAATAAACCAGTCTCCAAAATTGCTTTAACATCTTTTTGTAACTGACTTTGACTAATTTGTGCACCAACTTGAGTGTTGATGACACTGCGAATCGCCTGCTGCAATTCCTCATTCGCACCGACGATGTTCACTTGTGCAGCAGTGACTCCTAAGTTATTACCACTAGCTGGAGATGAGCCAGATGAGCCAGATGAGCCAGATGAAAAAGTTACTTCCCTTGTCTGGTCCTCCTTTTCAGTAGTTATCACCACCGGTTTACCACCAGTAGTACTTTGCACGCTGCCAGATTTCTGAGAGAATTGTCCAATGACTACTGTCTCTGGGGGTGCGATCGTTTCTATCTTAGCTGGCGCTTCTTCAGTCACTGGCACCACTACGTTATCAGGTTTATCAGCTTGCTCAGAAGTATTAGAGGGTGCAGCAAATGCTTGCTGATTAGCATTGCCAGCTGCCAAAGTCACTAGAGTAAAAATTGCCGCAGAAGAAACTCGCATAATGATAGTAGCCTTATAAACTGGGAGTTAGTTCGTACTTTCGTACTGAGGTTTAGTAATGGGGACAGTACTAACTTCCAGCTGCATCGCCGATTTATTTATACCCCCATTCAATTCCTCTTGCGGCAAACGACAGTTATTTTAAAGTTTTTGTTTCTCATGAGTGATTTATCACCATCATCGCTAACCTCTGATATCGAAAAAAATACTCCAGGCTTACGGTTACTTGTTTTAAGCAACGGACATGGCGAGGATATTATTGCAGTCCGTATTTTGCAAGAACTTCAGCAACAACCCAACCCACCCGAAGTCTTTGCTTTGCCCTTGGTGGGACAAGGATACGCTTACCACGGGTTGGATATTCGCCTCATCGGTTCGGTACGCACAATGCCTTCGGGCGGTTTTATTTACATGGATGGACGCCAATTTGTACGCGATGTACAAGGTGGTTTGTTACAACTCACCGCCAGTCAAATGAACTCCATACGTCATTGGGTAAATACTCAGAAAAAAACAGGCCACAAGATAGCTATATTAGCAGTGGGCGATATTGTACCACTGGTTTTTGCGTGGTTGAGTGGTGCTAACTACGGCTTTGTAGGCACAGCGAAATCTGAGTACTATGTGCGAGATGACGTGAATTTCTTAAAACGTAAAAAGAAAGGAGCATGGTGGGAAAGTTTTTCTGGCTCAATTTACCATCCTTGGGAACGTTGGTTGATGAGTCAGCAGCGTTGCAAAGCTGTGTTTCCCAGAGACTCGCTAACAGCAGAGATATTGAAAAAGTGGGCGATTCCGGCTTTTGATTTGGGTAACCCGATGATGGATGCTTTGGAACCAACAATTTCACGTCCAAGATTTTATGGTGCTCATATAGAAAAGCAAGAATTAGCTCGACCTTTAGTTGTTACTCTGCTTCCCGGTTCTCGTCCGCCAGAAGCATACGCTAACTGGCAGCAAATGATGATTGCTGTCTCTGCATTGATGGCGCTTTGGGAAGAGGAAAAGTTTGTGGGATATAGTTCTGAAACTGTTGTGTTCTTGGGTGCGATCGCCCCCAGTTTACACTTTGACAGTATACGCCTAATTCTCGAATCTCAAGGCTGGCAACCCCACGCTCAACCTCCAATCAAAATCCCCGACAAGGATTGCTTGACATTTAAGCAAAAAAATGCATTCTTTATTTTATCGCAGAATGCTTATAACGACTGTTTGGATCAGGGAGATTTGGCGATCGCAATGGCAGGGACAGCAACAGAGCAATTTGTGGGTTTAGGCAAACCTGCGATTACTATCCCAGGACATGGTCCCCAATTTACCTATGCCTTTGCTGAAGCACAAAGCCGTCACTTGGGGTCATCTGTGATTTTAGTAGAAGAACCAGCAGAAGTTGCTAAGGTGGTGAAGTCACTGTTTGCCAACCCAGACAAATTGCAAGCAATTGCAGAAAATGGTCTACGACGAATGGGTAAACCAGGTGCAGCCAAACGAATCGCTGAGTATTTGATGGAGTTGTTGTGGAATAAAGATTGATTTTTAATATCTGGTTCGGTTAATTAGTTATGATTTTCGCCCTGATCTGAACCTCACCCCGCCCTTACGGGCACCCCTCTCCTTATTAAGGAGAGGGGAGGTTTTGGCGTAAGCCAAAGCCGGGGTGAGGTAAAGCCCGAATCGTGGGTGGTATGACAACACTTTGTCACAAAAAATTACAAACAAGCATTAAGAGCCTACAAACCTGATATTAGTACTACTGAGGCATCATTTTGCTTATTGTAAAGTCTTTTTTCCAACCTCATATTCAATATTTGTAAAATCCTGAGGATAAAACCGGTGCATCACCCATTATTTTTCCTTACCTTACCCCTTGCAACCGTATTCAGCTTGACCTATCTTAGCGTAGCAAAAGCACAAATCACTCCTGATAACAGTCTCGGTGCCCAACCTTCAGTAGTTACTCCCAACGTCCAAATTAACGGCACCCCTAGCGACAGGATTGATGGAGGCGCAATTCGTGGGGACAACCTGTTTCACAGTTTTCAGGAATTTAATGTAAATGCTAATAGAGGAGCTTATTTTTCCAATCCAGCAGGAATTGCAAACATACTCACCAGAGTGACTGGGGGGAATATCTCGAACATTCAGGGTGTTTTGGGTGTGTTGGGCAAAGCGAACCTATTTTTGATTAACCCGAATGGAATTCTGTTTGGACCAAATGCCCGATTGGATGTGGGTGGTTCTTTTTTGGGAAGTACGGCAAATAGTTTGATATTTAAGAATGGATTTGAGTTTAGTGCGACGAATCCGCAAGCACCACCATTGTTAACTATAACTGCTCCGGTTGGGTTGAGCTATCGGGAGAATTTCAAAAATATCACCACTCAATCCACGACAACTCAATATCCTATTCTTGAAGTACCTGAAGGACAAACTTTAGCATTGGTAGGTGGTAACGTCATCTTAGATCGTCCTGATTTGCTTGCACCAGGAGGACGAGTTGAGTTAGGAGGATTATCTGCTCCTGGGACGGTAGGACTCAATAGTGATGGAAGTTTGAGTTTTCCTGTGGGAGTCCAAAGAGGTGATGTATCGCTGACGAATGAGGCGAGGGTTGATGTTAGTTCAGGCGGAGGCGGTAGTATTGCAGTCAATGCTCGCAATTTAGATATTTCGGGAGGAAGTATTCTTAGGGCTGGAATAGGAAGTGGTTTGGGGACAGTTGGCAGTCAGGCGGGAGATATTACGCTGGATGCTACAGGAAATATAAAAATTGTAGGGAGCTATGTATTCAATAATGTGCGATCCCAAGGAGTGGGCAATGGTGGCAACATCAATATTACAACTGGTTCCTTGTCTTTAACCGATGGTGCTCAACTGAATGCCAGCACCTTGGGACTAGGAAATACAGGCAATGTGTCGGTACGAGCGTTAGGTGCTGTTGAGCTTGCAAACACTGCTTATATCTTCAGCACTGTGGAAGCAGGTGGTGTGGGCAAAGGCGGCAATATCGACATCAGGGCAGCAACACTATCTCTTAAAGATGGTGCTCAGCTGGCAACCATAGTTGGTCAAGCATCTGACACTCAACCAGCTGGAAGGGGGAATGCAGGGAATGTCACTGTTGATGTCACAGGTCCTGTGACGATTGCCGGGGTCAAGGACGGATTTCGCAGTGGGATTTTCAGCAATGTGAGAACAGGGGCGACGGGCAATGGGGGAAATATTGCTATTTCCTCTGGTTCCTTCTCTTTAAGTGATGGCACTCAGTTGAGCACCATCACCTATGGACAAGGAAATGCAGGCAATGTGTCAGTGCGAGCGTCCGATGCAGTTTTGCTTGTCAATGCGGACATCTTCAGCACTGTGGAAGCAGGAGCAGTGGGCAAAGGTGGCAATATCAACATCCAAGGGGCTTCACTTTCCCTTAAAGATGGCGCTCGACTTGATGCCAGCACTCGTGGACTGGGGGATGCAGGCAATGTCACTATTTTCTCTTCCCGAAGTGTCTCATTTGAAGGTGTTGGTAGCAATGGTTCACCCAGTGGTGTATTTAGTACAGTACAGCCAACAGCAACGGGTGATAGCGGTAGTATAAGGCTACAGACAGGAACGCTTTCAGTTACTAATGGTGCTGCAATCATTGCCAGTACGTTAGGAAAAGGGAATGCAGGCAATGTCAATATTACAGCCAGCGATACAATCTCTTTTGATGGAATTGGTAGCGATGGTTCTCCTAGTGGCATATCCAGTTCAGTAGGTTCTGGGGTAGTTGGTGGAGGTGGTGGTATCAAGATTGAACGGCAAGAGGTCAATGGTGTGCAAAAAGGCGTAATTGAGCCGCAAGTTCGCTTCAGTATAACCATTGAGCCGTTTCGCAATACTTCTTTTCCTGACGCCATTGGTAAAAGTGGAAACATAAATATCACAACAAGGTCGCTTTTAGTTACCAATGGTGCAAGACTAACTACTAGCACTTTTGGACGAGGAGATGCAGGTAATATAAGAATTCAAGCCAGGGACAAAATCTCGTTTGATGGAGTTAGTAGCCGTGATGGTTCTCCTAGTGGTGCATTTAGTGCAGTGGATTCTAACTTTTTCGGGAAAGGAGGGGATTTAAACATTGCAACAGAGTTGCTTTCAGTCACCAATGGTGCTCAGTTAGTAACAAGTACTCTGAAAAAAGGCAACGCAGGCAATATTACACTCAATGCCCGCGATGCGGTTTTTGATGGAGTTAATAGTAAAGGCTCTCCCAGTGGCGTGTTTGCTGCAGTAGATACCAATGCAGAAGGAAAAGGCGGCGACATCACCATAAAAGCAGAATCAGTTTCACTCACCAAAGGTGCTCAACTGGCTGCTAACAGTCGTGGGCGAGGGGATGCAGGCAAGATCACAATTACAGCCAGCGACACTGCTTTATTTCAAGGAATCGGTAGCAATGGCGTTCCCAGTCGTGCATCTAGTGCAGTAGAAACTGGGGCTGTCGGAAATGGAGGAAATTTGACAGTTGTTGCTGGACGCTTCAATGTCCTTAATGGGGCAGAAGGAACCGTAAGCAATCTGGGAAGCGGTAATGCAGGCAACCTAACAGTGATAGCTAATTCTATCAATCTTGATGATCAAGGGAAACTCACTGCTAACTCTGCAAACGGTATTGGAGGTGATATTATACTGCAAGCACGAGATTTACTGCTACTACGCCGTAATAGCCTCATATCCGCCATTAGTGGTACTTCAGGAAGTGCAGGACGGGACGGCAATATTAACATCAACACTCAACTTTTAGTCGCCTTCCCTCAAGAAAATAGTGATATCACTGCTACTGGCTTTGGGCGTACTGCGGGGAGTAATGTTCAAGTGAATATATCAAAACCAGGAGGAATTTTTGGTATTCAGTATCAGCCACAACAGACGTCAGAAAGTGATATTGTCGCTACTGGAACAGTCACGGTCACCAGTATCGATCTTGACCCTACCCAAGGGTTATTTGAATTAACAGAAACTGTGGTTGATCCGGCACAGCAGGTTGCTCTAAATCCGTGTATCAAAGGTTTTGGTAGCACTTTCACCATCACCGGACGCGGCGGACTGCCAACTGATCCAAATAAAATCCTCAGTAGTGACAATGTGCGTGTTGATTTAATTCAGCCTGTCCCAACTAAAGTAAGTTCAACAAGTACAAGACAAAAGCAGCCATCTCAAAAGCCACCTGTCAAACAGATAATACCAGCACAGGGTTGGATATATAACGAAAAAGGTCAGGTGGTGCTGGTTGGTTATGATCCTACTAAGACTGGCCCACAGCGTGAGCAGCCAGCGCCTAATAGTAGCTGTGCTGCAGTGAAATAAGATATGTAGAACGTTTAAGCGCTACAGGTGGAATCGTGAAGCCAGCAGATAAAAAGCCTGGGTATTGGGAGATTCTTCCATGACGGGGACGAACAGTGACAAACAACTGTCGAGAATAGTTTTAAAAGGTTTCAAGTCTATTGCTGAGTGTGACCTTGAACTCTCCAGGCTTAACGTTTTGATTGGAGCTAATGGGGCGGGAAAATCCAATTTTATCGGTTTCTTCCGCATGATACAGCAGTTGCTTGAGCAAAACCTGCAAGTTTTTGTCAGCCGCCAGGGCAGTCCCGATGCGCTATTACACTTTGGGCGAAAAACAACGGAACAATTGGAGTTTCAGTTATACTTCGGCAATAACGGGTACTTCGCTACGCTAGAACCAACCCAGGACAATCGCCTGATGTTCGCCAGGGAATCCTTCTGGTGGAACATGAGTGGTGAGCGTGAAATACGGAAGGGGCATTTCGAGACAAAGGCTTTTGTCGGTACCGGGACAGGAATTAACGAATATGTTTTATCTGCCATGCAGCAGTGGCGAGTGTACCATTTTCATGACACCAGCGACAGTGCTTATATAAAACAGCCGCACGGTATCAATGACAATGCTTACCTGCGTCCTGATGCCCGTAATCTTGCATCCTTTCTGTATCTTTTGCGTGACGGCTACCCGGCATCTTATCAGAAAATCGTTAAAACTATCCGGCTTGTTGCCCCTTTCTTTGGAGACTTTTACCTGCGTCCTTCCCCACAAAATAAGGAGGTTATTGAACTGGAATGGTTTGAGCAGGGGCAGGATATCCCGTTCAAAGCGCATCTGCTTTCAGATGGCACATTGCGTTTCATGTGTCTGACAACCGTTTTCCTGCAACCGGAAGAGCTTCAACCTGAAACAATTCTAGTTGATGAGCCAGAATTGGGTCTCCATCGGTATGCCATCACTGTCCTGGCATCATTAATACGTACCACCGATCGACAGGTGATTGTTTCAACCCAATCCGTGGAACTGCTGAATGAGTTTGATGCGAGTGATGTGATTGTTGTAGACCGCGATCAAGGGAAATCATTGCTTCGCAGGCTGAATAAGCACGATTTGCAGGAGTGGCTTGAGGACTATAGCCTGGGCGAGCTTTGGAAGAAGAACGTCCTGGGCGGGAGACCTTCACCGAGTCCCTATGCAACGGCACGCTACGCTATCGGGCACCCCTCTCCTTTATAAGGAGAGGGGAGGTTTTGGCGTAAGCCAAAGCCGGGGTGAGGTAACACGCGCGTTGGATTCATGGGTGTGACCTCACCCCGCCCTAACGGGCACCCCTC
>NZ_CAWPKW010000386.1:0-1173 GCF_963888615.1 Brasilonema octagenarum UFV-OR1
GGTTGTGATTACCTAACCATTTAGCTGCAGCAACAAGAAGCAGAAGCTAGTTTAAAAGAAAAATTACTCAAACAAGCACAGTCAGAATATAACAATTGGATTGCACAAGAACGGAGAAAATCTAAAACTCCCATATATCCAGCTACAAAAGATGTCATTAAACAACAAATTCTTCTTCAGAAAAAACAAGAGTTTGATAGAACCATACAAGCATTAAGTCGCCAACATGAATTTAAAGCAGACGAAATCGGTTACATCTATATGATTAAAGCTGGTTATGCTCAAAGTGGAGGTTTGCGAGTTTTTAACCTGCTTTCTCGTTTACCCTCTAACTACACAGAAAATAGCAGCCATCCACCGACACAACAAAGAATTTATGCACTTAACCAAGCGATGAAGAAATATTCGTGGCTTCCTTTATGGATAGATGGCAATGAGCGATTAAAAAATAATCCTCAACCACTCAAATTAGATTTGTCAGAAGATAGAGTATCTTTGCGAATTAACTCCAGATTTATCTCTCGGTAATTCCTTTAAACAAAATTAGATTTTGCGTATTTGGACACAGGTAAATTCGTAGATGTAAGTGAAAGCGGATAATTTACCCTAAAAAATTCCCACAAAAGGAAGCTTAACTTATGAATATCAAAGCTAAATTATTAGGTGCTGCAGCTGTTATTTCTGGCATCTCCGGTTTACTTTTTATTGTACCTACTCCTGCGAGTGCTAACACTTTTATTGAGCAAGTAAGGGCGCAATTAATGCGAACTGCTATTCATGGTGGTTTTAATGGTTATCAGCTAACCCATGAACCTTTGATTGATGGAATTCGTAGTGGTGGTTCTGATTATTTAACCATAAATCTGCGTGCAGGCGAGCAATATGGCATTATTGGCGTGTGCGACGAAGATTGTCAGGATTTAGACATTACCCTTTATAATAACCGTGGTCAAGTCGTTGCTGCTGATACCGATGATGATGACATTCCGGTTGTTGGTGTGACTCCAGCTCGAAGTGGAACGTATCGAGTCAAAGTTGATCTGCCCAGTTGCAACTCTGCAATGTGCTACTACGGAGTTGGGGTTTTCGGTAAGTAATATCATGTCCGGACGAATACTTATAAAAAACGAAGAACCTCACCCCGCCCTCCGGGCACCCCTCTCCTTATTAAGG
>NZ_CAWPKW010000387.1:0-23807 GCF_963888615.1 Brasilonema octagenarum UFV-OR1
GGAGCGTAAGCGCAAAGCGCACGCTAAGAGCGAACGCGCAGCGTGTCCCCTTGGGACTCAGCAATCTCCCCTAAAGCGCTACTACAACAGAACGCAACTTGATATGACAACATTATTGACCGCTGCTGAGCGATCGCCGAAGAATAAAAAAGAAAGGTTGGGGTGAATTTTTCAAGTCCATAATTCCTAACACCGTATTGTCATCTACTTTCCGAAAAGAGTCATTAACTGGAAAATGATCGTAAATCATTGTGGCGCTGACTTTTCCTCGATATTCCATCATGCGGAGTCTAGCTTGACTTTTCTGTGTTTTCAGTAAGGAATTAGTTAGAATCACCAAAGGTTTCAGAAAATCATTTTTGAGGATTGGAAACTTCAAGATCCAGTTCGTTAGTCCGATGTAACTGGGCGCAACTTTTATAACTTTTCCTTGGCTATCTAAAAATAACAAAGGGTGAACATTCTCAGGATCAACAAATTCTTTTCCATACCAATTAAATTTTTCTAATAAGCCATCCATAGGGTGATTGGTATGAAGCCCAGATCCTTGCCAACGACCGAGCATAAAAGCTAAATGAACCGGTTCGAGAGCGTCAAACAGCTCTAAAGCTTTTTCGGTTGTCGTTTGACCAGTTTTAAGAATCAACTTGCAGGTTTCTAATGTTTGCATTTTTTCCGTGTGTCTTGCTTGTTTTATAAATAGCTTACACAACTTTTTTCGCCTACTGGGAACCACTGACTGGTGAGTTGAAGCTGCTCTGTTTTTGAAGGATAGACAAACTCAACAAAATCCAAAACCGCTATAAACTTCAACGCGACGCCCGCCAAATTTTGATAGTCTTGTCTTTACTACCACTCACTAAAGTCTGCCCATCCGGGCTGATGGCGACAGAATGAACGAAGTCGGAATGACCAGTGAGGGTGCGCATAAGACTGCCATCTGCGAAATTCCAAATTTTGATAGTTTTGTCATCACTGCCACTGACTAAAGTTTTCCCATCCGGGCTAATGGCGACAGAATAAACCGAGTCGGAATGACCAGTCAGAGTGCGCATAAGACTGCCATCTGCCAAATTCCAAATTTTGATAGTCTTGTCCCAACTGCCACTCACTAAAGTTTGCCCATCCGGGCTAATGGGGACAGAAGAAACCGAGTCGGAATGACCAGTGAGGGTGCGCATAAGACTGCCATCTGCCAGATTCCAAATTTTGATAGTCTTGTCTTTACTGCCACTAACTAAAGTTTGCCCATCCGGGCTGATGGCGACAGAATTAACGTAGGAAGAATGACCAGTCAGGGTGCGGATTAGTTTGCCATCTGCCAGATTCCAAATTTTGATAGTCTTGTCATCACTGCCACTCACTAAAGTCTGCCCATCTGGGCTGATAGCGACAGCATTAACATAGTTGGAATGACCACTCAGAGTGCGGATAAGACTGCCATCTGCCAGATTCCAAATTTTGATAGTCTTGTCTTTACTACCACTAACTAAAGTCTGCCCATCCTGGCTGATGGCGACAGAATAAACCGAGTCGGAATGACCAGTGAGGGTGCGGATAAGACTGCCATCTGCCAAATTCCAAATTTTGATAGTCTTGTCATAACTACCACTGGCAACAGTAGAATTATCGCGGCTAATAGCGATGCAATCATCAACACAGATTCCATCGCTATGCCCAGTTAGAGTTTGGGCTAGAGAAAGATTTTTTAAAGGATTTTGAATTTTCGCAGCCGGACTGGTTGTTAATATAGGGGACGGTGGAGACTGACCGATTTTAGATACTAAATACCCAACTCCTCCCCCTAATAACAGCAGCGCCGCAACTGAAACTGCTACAAGTAAATTTTTATTTGAACGCTTGCCCAGCTTTTGTTCAATTTCCCTTAGCCGCTGCAAAAGCACCTGAGTATTCAACGGACGCTTTCCAGGTTCCCGCGCCATCAGATGATCTATAAAATCCAACAGCAATGGTGAAATACCAGAGGTACTATTGCGCCAGTTCAACAAAACATTATCATGAGCATCCCAAAAATCTGCGGGAGGCTGTCCCGTCAGCAAATGTACAAAGGTGCGTCCCAAGGCAAAAAAATCTGATTGCGGTACAGCTTGACCATTTTTCTGTTCTAACGGCGTGTAGCCAAATGAAACTAGTGCCGTGATTTGATGTCCCACACCCAGTTTTGCTAAATATGTATGTGTCGCATCTCTCGCTGTGCCAAAGTCAATCAACACTAACTGTCCATTGCTTGTCAGCATGACATTTGCTGGTTTAATATCGCGATGAAACCACTGTTTGCCATGCACCATCTGCAAAATCTCAGCGAGTTGCTTTAACCACGCTATAGCCTGCTTTTGTGAAATAGGATTATTATGGTGCTGTTGTAGCCATTGTTTTAAATTCACACCATCAATTTTTTCCATCACTAAGCAGTGCAACAGCAGACCATTGTTGGTCTGATACTGGAAGTAGCCATCCACCTTGGGAATACCGGGATTAATTAACTTCTCCAACACCTGTGCTTCTTGCTGGAAGAGTTCTACTGCTTTGGGTTGGTGATTGAGATGTTCTTTGAGGACTTTGAGGATTTTGGGTGTATTGCCTTCGTATGCTTCATAGATTTTGCCAAAGCCGCTAGTATCACTCAAAAGGCGCAGCACCCGATAGCGCTTTTCCAGGAGTAGGTGAGAACCACAACTTTGACACAAGCGGTTGTTAGTGTTCTCTGGATGGTTTGGTCTAGGGCAGGTCGGGTTAATGCACAGGCTCATAGCTGGCTACGGAAAGCTGTATCCGTAGTATAAGGTAGATTATCGTCATCATCTACCCAGCTTTCATTCATGGCGAGTGTCAACAAATCGCTGAATTCCTTCCACCAGTTCGTCGATTTCTGATTCTAAAGTTAAATAGTGAACACAAGCACGCACGCAGTCAGGATCGGCTATTGTTCTGGTTAATAACTTTTGTGACTCTAAAAACATCACAAGTTGACGACTAGTTGATCCTGTTTGATTTGTCAGTTGAAACGAGACTAAACCGCTTTCTGGTGGAGAAGTTCGCAAACATTTGATATCGGGTAAAACTTGTAATTGTCGCCACAGGTACTCAGTATTGCGGCAAATTTGTTGATAACGTTCCTCTGGTGTTCCCCACTGCTGATGAGTTGCGATCGCCTCCCTTAGCGCCGTATAAAGTGGATAGTTGGATGTCGCTACTTCATAGCGTTTTCCATCGCTTTGCCAATCCACAGGCTTTCCTTTACTGTCTAAAGTAACGCTGCGCCAACCGATAAACGTAGGTTTTAAACTCTCTCGGACTTCTGGTCGGACATACAAACCTCCCGTACCACCAGGACCACACAGCCATTTGTGACCCGTAAAGGCGTAAAAATCCGCTTTCAATTCAGTGAGATTTAATGGCAGTAAGCCTACAGATTGAGCCGCATCTATCAGAAGTTTGACTGATTTACTTATGCATAACTCAGCTATTTTGTCAATCGGCAAAACTTGACCTGTATTCCAAAGAACGTGACTCAATATCACAAGACGAGTTTTGGGACGTAAGTGTTGGGCAATCACTTCAACGGGATCGCCTTCATTTAAAGTTGCCATTAGGGGACAGGTGGTGAGTTCAACACCGAATCTCCGCCCGATTTCTTGAGCTGTCGCTATAATACCAGGGTGTTCGCAGTCGCTAAGTAGTATATGGTCACCAGCTTGCCATTCAAGACCCCACATAGCAATATTACAGCCAACGGTGACATCCTCAGTCAGGGTGATTGTTTCGGGTGGGACACTTAACTCAGAGCCGATCGCATTTCTTACAGCTTTTGTCTCCTGTATGATCCAACTGTTCACCTCAGTCCCAAAAGGACCTATTTGTTGGATATAAGCTTGCGCGTCAGATATCGCATCCAAAGCCGTTTGTGGCATTGGTCCTTGACCGCCGTAGTTAAAATATACTTTATTTGCTAAACCTGGAAAGAGCTGTCGATGGTGAAGTAATTTGGTTGGTGATGCAGAAATACTAGTCATCAGTGATTAATTATTGAGTCATGGTATATTAATTATTTTTATACAAAAATTTAAAATTATTTTTGTCAATTGCGTGTCCGTAGGGCATACTTTGTCAAGTGCGTGTCTGTAAGGGGAAAGCGTGCCCTAGTAGTTCGCCAAGGAGATGCCTGCGGGGTAAGGGGTAAAAGAATAAAAAAATCTTTCTCCTTTCCCCAGCCCTGACAAGCGCATTTTCGAGTTGGCAAACCACTAGAAGGCTTTGCCAGATACCACCAGATCTGGGGTAATAGCCTGATTTGGTCATTGTGCCAAACTCAGAAATTTTCAGGTAGTCCCTGATTTTTCTGTCTGTTGAGAATAATCTTCAACTTTAGTTATCGGCTCACTACCAGAAAGTAATAATTCTTGTTACCTTAAAAGAATGTTAATCAATGCTGAACTGCTGCTGCAATACCAACGTTGTAAGCGCCGACCTTTTTTAGACATTCACGGGGAAAAAAGTCGGCGAGAACCTGAGAATGAGTTACTGTTGAAACTTTACCAGGACAGGATTGCTCATCACAGGAGTATTTTGACACAGTTTACGTATCAGCGACCAGTCTATCGACACGGAGACTGGAAAACAGGAGTGAGAGCAACCTTAGAGTTAATGGAACAAGGGGCTGAGTCCATTTATCAAGGGGTGCTGGTGCATGGTTATTCTCAAACACATACACTACTAAGCCGTCCAGATATTCTTGTCAAACATAGAGGAGAGTCCCGCTTTGGAGATTGGATGTACGTTCCAGTTAATATTGAACTGGGTAAGCGTCCTAAACAGGAGTATCAAGTTGTTGCAGCATTTCACGCGTATGTGTTGGCAATGGTGCAACAAAGTGAGTTAGAAATAGCTTGGCTGATGCTGCGTGGAAAAGAGGCGGGTTATTCTGTGGATCTACTTAAATGGATGCCACAAATGCATCGTTTTCTGGAAGAGTATATTCAAACTTTAGAAACAGAGGAAGCGCCTGAAGTCTTTATCTCTCGTCAACGGTGCAATCTTTGTCCTTGGTACGATTATTGTTATGCTGTTGCCCAATCTCAGAAACACCTTTCTTTGTTACCAGGAGTCACACCTGTTCGCTACATACAACTGCAAGCGCTGGAAATCACAACAGTAGAATCCTTGGCAAAAACTTATCCGACTCAATTAGAAAACTTGCCAGGTTTCGACAGCGCAGTCGCACCCAAGCTGATACTACAAGCAAAATCTATTGTGGAAAACCGTCCGTTCATCATACCGAATTTGCCACCCAAGCAACAATATGTCTTAAATTCTTGTACGGTTGACACTTCTGTTTGCCTCGACAGAACTATAGAAGTTGATAGAGAAACTACACAGTTGCTTTCCCCCAGGAGTGACATTTTATCTACAGCGCCTGTAGAAATGTTTTTTGATATTGAGGCGGAACCAGATTTGAATTTAGATTTTTTGTTAGGAGTTTTGGTTATTGATAGGCAAGCCAAAACAGAACAATTTTATTCCTTTTTAGCAGAAAGCCCAGAAGAAGAAGAATTGGTTTGGCAGCAATTTATGAATTTGGTTTGGCAATATCCAGATGCACCTATTTATCATTTTTGTGTTTACGAACTTGATACAGTCAAACGACTGGCAAAGCTTTACCAGACTCCACAGAGTTATGTATCGCCCGTACTGAATCGGTTTGTGGATGTCTACAAAATATTAACGCAAAACGTGGCATTGCCTATAGAAAGTTATGCTTTAAAAGCGATCGCTCGATGGTTGGGGTTTGAGTGGCGTGATCCAGAAGCCAGCGGTATGAAGTGTATTTACTGGTATGACAAGTGGTTAGAAACGGGCGATCGCTCTTTACTTGAAATTATCCAACGCTACAACGAAGACGACTGCCACGCAACCCGCAGCGTCAAAGATTGGCTGGTAAACTTTTTTCAAAAAAACAATGGTTCGTAAACCCCCGCACAGAAGTTACTCTGGAGGGAGACCCTCTTGCTGCGCTGATCTCACCCCAACGCACTAGCTCCCCTTACCAAAGGGCAGGGCTGTTTCATTCAATAAGGAGGGAAGATTTGTCAATACGTAGCGCGATGATTTTTGGGACAGAAGTGATAGAAAACCTACATTTTGATCCAAAAAATTCAATTATTCTCCAGAAAAATTAGAGCAATTGCGCTTCACAAAGCCTTGACATTATGAGCCTTTGAGGGAATGAAACAGCCCTGCTTACTAAGGGGAGGGTTAGGGAGGGGTTTTATCCATGTGTTGCATTCTTTTTTCAAATTGGTATGAAGTAAAGTGTGACTAAATGACCGACTTCAGACGACGACGGCAGCGACCTAATAGAGCAATACCAGCAGTGAGCACACCAAGGGCAAAACTAGACTCAGGGACAGGCTGAGCTGTCACTCCTACGATTTTCCTACTACCATCGCCGATGGTGCCTATTTGCGTAGCAGCACCTGTAGACAAGTTGATGTTGTATAGATTGGAGCCATTTGAATTGACTGGAGTCAGTGCCGCAACGGCAGTATTCACCCCATTTTGTGTGAAGATGTCGAACCCTCCTCTTGAGTCGATGTCGATACCGAGGGAGCCTACCCTTTGCAAGGTGCCATTATTCGGCGGGTTCTGTATAAATAATGCGTCACTGATGTAGTCAATGTCGTACAGCGTAGTTCCGGTGGTCGGGTCATTATCTGCATTGGTGTAAGCTGCACCAGTAATGTTGGGGTCCCCAGGGTTCAGTGTTCCATCAACAATGACCGCGCCAGTATCCACATTGATGCGCAGGTTCTGGTCATTGCCACCGACGACCCGTAGGCGATCAGGCACTGGGTTGAAGTCTACTCGGGAAACAAAGCCTCCAGTGAATGGAGTGGAAAGTTGACTTACGAAAGTAGCAGCACCACTAAACGGGTTAATGGTGTAAATGTTATTGGTATCTGACAAACCATAGATTTGATTGTTAGCTGGACGACGGTCAATGCCCAACACGCGACCAGTGACCCCAGTGATTGAGACATTGGTAGTAGCGGTGGGATTATCGGAGTCAAAAAGAACTAGATTGTTGTTGTCAGTTAGACCAACCAAACCCAAAGCAGCCGCAGGTTTGGTATCACTGACCAGATTAAATATCGTGACTACAGCCAGTGCGGATATGACTGTTCTAAACCGATTAAGTTTCATTAAAAAGCCCTCAAGTGCTAACTTTTACGAGTTCTTGGAGCAAACTTTAGACAATAACGTTGTGTTCTCATTTACGTAATTGTATTTAGTAATTGTCAATACAACTTTACTACGTCAAAAATCCTACATTATATAACAGAGTCAATTCTACAAAAGAGATATACCTTTATTAAATCTTTAATTCTTTGACCAAGGCTTTAGGGCAATCTTTTAAATCAAGACTCCAGCAATACAAATAGAAGGGGAGTTGGTATTGCTAGCATGGTAGATTACAGCAGTTTTCACCTAAATGAACCACAGCGTTTGTAAGGCCGTAATGGCATGCACTCCCACGACTATGGTCTATTTTCCTGAAAATTGCTGTATAAATTGGGCTTGAATTGTAAGTAATTTACCTAACATGATATGATTTCGTTTAAAAGTCAAAATTTATACAAATACAAACTTGCAACTCAATGCTGCTGACAATAGCGACCCCGCCCCGTTCCCGTTCAGTTTTGCTCTGAGGCAAGCGGTATGCTCAAATCTGCTGCGTAGCGCTCAAACCCATCGACTACGAAAAAATTTGCAATAAAAATGCGTATTTGCTTAACCATGATATCTTGTTTGTGATTTTCACTGTTTAGCAATGACTCACAATGCAGCACCTCAAAAAACTTTTGAAGTTTCCACGCATTCTTTTCTTTTTTATTCCTATTCTAATTCTTCTCAGCATCTTTATCATTAACATCCCTGCCCCAAATTATCCCATAACTGGAATAGATTTTATTGGTTCTGCAACTTTTCCCACTGATTACACTTTCAAAAAAACTCCCATGGGAGGGCTTTCTGGAATAACGTACGATGCCAAAAAACAACTTTATTACACGATATCTGATGATCGCAGCGAAAAAGCTGCGGCTCGCTTCTATACATTAAAAATTGACCTAAGCAATGGAACACTAACAAATGATAAAGTTGTCCCTCTTGGTGTCACGACACTCTTAAATGAAAGTAGTCAAACTTTCCCGACTGGTACTATCGATTCAGAAGGCATCACCTTAACTAACCACGAAACTGTTTATATTTCTTCTGAAGGTGATAATTTGAAACAAATAACGCCTTTTCTGAAAGAATTTTCCCTTTCTTCTGGAAAAGTTTTGAATACACTACCAATACCCAACAAGTTTTTGCCAGATAAAAGTCGTAAACAAGGTGTCCGCAACAACTTAGCCTTTGAATCTCTGACCATCACACCCAACAACAAATCTTTGTTTACAGCCACAGAAAATGCTCTGATTCAAGATGGTCCAGAAGCCAAACCAAAAGTCAGTAGTCCTTGCCGGATTTTGCAATACAATTTACTCACTCATAAACCAGAGAAAGAATTTCTTTATCAAACTGAAGCTGTCACACCAATTTTTAATTTTTCTCCTAAATTTGCCAGCGGTTTAAGTGATTTAATGGCTCTGGATAATCAAGGTCATTTCCTAAGTTTAGAGCGGACTTTTTCTGGCTTTGGGTTTTCTATTGCCCTGTATCAGATTTCTCTAGAAGGTGCTGATGACATTCATAATATCGACAGTCTTTTAGCTGTTGATATTAACAAAATTAAACCCACCAAGAAAGAGCTACTTTTGGATTTGAGAAAATTAAATGTAGCGCTAGATAATATCGAAGGCTTAACTCTCGGTTCAAAACTACCTGATGGTCAGCTTTCATTAATCCTTGTGAGCGATAATAACTTTAATCGTCTTCAGCGAACCCAGATACTCGCCTTTAAACTTAAGATGGAACCACCGCTTATCAGGTTATTTCGGCGTTTTGTTCCCAATTTCAATCGTTGATAATATTAGGATTACTCCACAGACTTTTGCTCAACTATAGCAATCCTAAATCATTTGTGAAAATTATATATTTCTTTCTTCTTTCTTTCCTTTGCGTCCTTGGCGTCCTTGGCGGTTCGTTTCCTTGTCTATATTTTTCACGAATCAAATAGGACTGCCATAGCTACAGTGTATGTCAAGCGTTCCCTGTTCCCTGTTAAGCGTTCCCTGTGAATCATCACTCAATAACTAATAACGAATTTCAAAAAAAGCTTGACAATGTTCAGGAGAATAGTGATAATAAATAAAGTGACCAATTAAGGGACTGTAGTTCAATTGGTTAGAGCACCGCCCTGTCACGGCGGAAGTTGCGGGTTCGAGCCCCGTCAGTCCCGTTAAAAGTTATGAGTGCTGAGTTCTGAGTAGTGAGTTACAAGTGATTCAGAACTCAGCACTTATTGCTGAAAGCTTAATATTAAGCTAAATGAGTTGTGCTTTACAAATATAGACAAGAGAGAGAACGCCCGTGACTGTTAGAGTCCGTATAGCCCCCAGTCCAACTGGGAATCTACACATAGGAACAGCAAGGACAGCTGTATTTAACTGGTTGTTTGCCCGCCACCACGGTGGTCAGTTTATTCTGCGCATTGAAGACACAGACTTGGAGCGATCGCGTCCCGAATACACCGAAAATATTTTCCAAGGTCTGCGCTGGCTAGGACTGACATGGGATGAAGGACCATTTTTCCAAACTAAGCGTCTGGAAATGTACAAAAGTGCGGTTCAAACCCTTTTTGATAAAAAACTTGCATATCGCTGCTACACCACGCCAGAAGAATTAGAAGCGCTGCGTGAGGCTCAAAAAGCTAGAAATGAAGCTCCGCGCTACGATAACCGTCACCGCAATCTTACACCAGAACAAGAAGCCGCATACAAAGCCGAAGGACGTAACTTTGTCATTCGTTTCAAAATTGATGACGACCGGGAAATTGTCTGGAATGACCTGGTACGGGAAAAGATGGTTTGGCGAGGTAGCGATTTAGGCGGTGATATGGTTATCGCTCGCGCCGCAGCAGATGGTATTGGTGTCCCACTCTACAATTTTGCGGTTGTGGTGGATGACATAGATATGCAAATTACCCATGTCATTCGCGGAGAAGACCACATCGCCAACACCGCGAAGCAAATTCTGCTGTATGAAGCTTTTGGCGCAAAAATGCCAGAGTTTGCCCATACACCTTTGATTTTGAATCAAGAAGGACGCAAGCTTTCCAAGCGGGATGGAGTCACATCCATTTTTGACTTTAAGCAAATGGGCTTTACTGCTGAAGCTATGGTGAATTATATGACATTACTGGGTTGGTCAGCTCCAGACTCAACTCAGGAAATTTTCACTCTAGAAGAAGCAGCTAAGCTATTTAGTTTTGAGCGTGTTAATAAAGCCGGGGCAAAATTCGACTGGGCGAAGCTGGATTGGATAAACAGTCAGTATCTTCACAATATGTCAGTGGATAAGCTGACAGATTTGCTGATTCCATATTGGGAAGAAGCAGGATATCCATTGACACAAGGACGTGACCGTGCTTGGTTAGAGGAGCTTGTCGTTTTAATTGGTCCGAGTTTGACTCGCCTTGTTGATGCAGTGGCTATGAGCAAACTGTTTTTTGTTGAAACAGTTGAATTTAGTGATGAAGCAACTGCTCAATTAAAACAAGAAGGTTCTGTAGCTACCCTCAACAGTGTTATTGCTGCTTTGGAAAATCATCAACTCACACAAGCCAGCGCTCAAGAAATTATTAAGAAAGTCGTTAAACAACAAAACGTCAAGAAAGGCGTGGTGATGAAAGCACTTCGCGCTGGCTTAACAGGAGATTTGCATGGTCCTGACTTAATCCAATCCTGGTTACTTTTGAATCAAATTGGTTTAGACAAGCCGCGTTTGATTGAGGCGGTAAAACAAGTGAGGTTGTCCTAAGCCGCCAATAACCTAGGCAACGTTTGTCATTTATTGACAGCCATCCCCATCTTTTTCGATGAAATCATCTACAAACTTCCTTAACCGTTCCTTCCAGTCTGGGACGGTTTTTAGCTTTTCCCTGACTCCTTTTCGCACGTTGAAACACACAGGTGTCTTATCAAAAGGTTCAGCATTTAAAGAAGTCGCACCAAGTTTATTTTTTTATGGAATGGCATGGATTTGAATTGTATATGTTACTCTATTCACATATATTACAAGTGTTGAGGTCGAACAATTTACAGTGAGCGGAGCCGAACTGTGCTTTTATCCATCAAAACAAAGTTAAAACTGACAAGCGAGCAAAAAACCATAATGAGTAAGCACGCAGGTATTGCGCGTTTCACCTACAACTGGGGTTTGGCGACTTGGCAAAATTTATATCAAGATGGATATAAGCCAAACAAATTTCTTCTCAAAAAGTTCTTTAACAACTGAGTTAAGACTTCGCTGGAATGGATTAAGGAAAAAGGAATTTGTCAAAAAATCACTCAATATGCTTTTGACCAATTAGGCGCAGCTTACGACCGATTTTTTAAAGGGCTGGGCGGGTATCCAAAATTCAAAAAGAAAGGTCAGAATGATTCTTTCACTATTGATGCAGGTGGTAAACCTATACTTGTAGGTGGTATGCGCGTTAAGCTCCCGACCATTGGTTGGGTCAAAACTTATGAAGGTTTACCTCATACAACAACTACCAAACTATCAATATCCCGAATAGCTGATGACTGGTACATTGCTTTTGCATATGAAGCCGAAACTGAGATTACGTCAAAGTTAGTAGATGTTGTAGGCGTGGATTTAGGAATAAAAGAACTGGCTACACTTAGTACTGGTGTTACGTTCCCTAATCCAAAAGCCTACTTGAAGTTTATCCAAAAACTTAAACGATTGTCTAAGGCTCATTGTCGAAAAACTAAAGGCAGTAGCAATCGTCACAAGTCAAAGATTAAATTAGCAAAGCATCATAACCGAGTTTCAAACATTCGCAAAGATTCACTTCATAAAGTCACCAACTACTTATGCAAAAACCACGCTGCGATAGTAATTGAGGACTTAAATGTTTCGGGTATGATGCAAAATCGTAAGCTTGCTCAATCCATAGCTGATTGCGGATTCCATGAATTCAAAAGACAACTTGAATACAAATGCAAGAAGTTTGGAAGCAAGCTAGTTTTGGCGTCTAGGTGGTATCCATCTTCTAAAACTTGTAGTAATTGTGGTTGCAAGAAAGAATCCCTATCATTAAGTGAACGTGTCTATTCATGTAAACATTGTGGACATGTAATAGATAGGGATTTAAACGCAGCAATCAATTTGAGCCACTGCTCGACTAGGGTTCCCCCGGCTTAAAGCATGTGGCGTATCGCGCAGGGCTTTGGCGTGAATGCTTTCTGAGGGCTAACCGCTCCCATGCTCCCGATGAAGAAAGAAGTAATGTCTAGACTTGTCTAGGATTTATATAGCAGTTAGCAGCAATTATGCTTTGGGAACGTGCTCAATTTGGGAGCAGGCCAATTTTGCACAAAAAACGGTGAGTAAGCGCGCTGCGGGAGGGTCTCCCTCCGGCGCAACTCTTGGCACTACAAAATAAAATAAACTTACACATTTGGGATGATCCCCTCAATTTCTACATATAAAACCCAGTCTTCGCTCAATTTGATGGGTAGTTTTTCTATTTTAACAAGCGTGTCCTCTAGACATAAGTTACTGGATTTTTACATGAGTTTTACCCAACTCCAATTGGTATGACCAACTGAAAACTGCTGTAGTAATAGTAGGGGGTGCATTCATCTGCACCTGGTGCTTGTGAATCTCATTTTACTTTAGTCAGCGAATTGACAATTAATCAGAACTTACGCAAAAATTGCCAAAAATATTAATTTATCGAACCGCCAAGACGCCAAGAACGCCAAGAATTGGTAGGGTGTGCGTAAGTCCTATTAATGAGTTATTTGATATTTAAAAAGTAAAAAAATAAGTCAAAAATCCTTGTCTTGGGAACTTCGAGTGTAGTATTCATGTCTCTAAAAAGACTTAAAAAAGTATGTTCTTGGAATGCTGACAAAAGAGATATCTCGGGGAATAAGATTATCTTTGATGGTAGCGGTGCTGGCGATCGCGTCAGCAATCAATACAATATCTCATGCGCAGGAAAGGTCCTCACCCTTTTTTGAGGATGTGGTTATCGGTCAAAAGTTTTCTCCAGATCCGTTTATTGTTCGTGGTGTGAGTGGCGGTTCTATATCGGGGAGGGAAATTGCTGGTAGAAGAGAAACTCCCACAGGGACTTGCACTGGATATTTTGATGAAGACCCAGACCATACTATTGAGCTAACAAGTAAATTTGACTACTTAAAAATAGAAGTCAGAAGCCCTGAGGATACCACCTTAATTATTAGAGGTCCTGGAGGTAGCTGGTGCAATGACGATTTTGATGGCAAGAATCCTGGCATGATTGGAGAATGGTTACCAGGAACATACTATGTGTGGATTGGCTCGTTTAAAAAAGATAGGTACTTTCCTTATACCCTACGAATTACAGAAATTAAGTAGGGTGCGCTGAGAAAACAAAGGATAATGTGGGGACAATGCGTCACCACAGATATTTGTGGGTGGCGTAATTGTACTCGTGGGGGATGTTGTCCTGTGCGTGTCATTGTAGATTATCCAACTGAGCGATTTGTGAACTGAGCTTGAAAGACCTCTTCCTTCTGAGCTCCATATGGTTCTTAGCCATTTTCCTCCATCTAGCTACAGCATGAGAAACCGTATTTATTTATATAAAATCTCCAATACATTTCTTATCAAACGGCAAATGGCATGATTTTGAGCTATTGACATAAACTTAACAGCCAAGCAGGGTTACTCGCAGGTTTGCATATTTACATGAGATACCCATAGTAAAATGAAGCAAAATTAAGTTAAATTTAATGAAGATTCTTAATAATGTTTTGGCTTGTTAGCTCAGACGCTAACGAAAAGCTTATCGTGTGTCATAACATTGGATAAAAAATGCAGTTATAGACATCGATTTGAAAAACTCTATCTGTAGACTGTTGATTTGTTGTATATGCATCTAGAGGCAAAATTAAGATGAAATTCTCTTGGAGAGTCCTAGTACTCTGGACATTGCCTGCATTGGTGATTGGCTTTTTCTTCTGGCAAGGAGCTTTTTCTGGTACTCCGACAGACATGAGTAAGAATACAGCCACCACCCGCATGACTTATGGTCGCTTTTTAGAATACTTGGACTCTGATCGGGTAAGCAACGTTGATTTATATGAAGGCGGAAGGACGGCGATCGTGGAAGCCGTCGATCCAGAACTGGAAAACCGCGTACAACGGGTACGGGTGGATTTGCCTTCTAACTCTCCGGAACTGATTACCAAGCTCAAAGAAAAAGGAGTTAGTTTTGACGCCCATCCGATGCGCAATGATGGGGCAATTTGGGGACTGTTGGGTAATCTGATTTTTCCTATTTTATTGATTACCGGGCTGTTCTTTTTGTTCCGTCGTTCTAGTAACATGCCTGGTGGTCCCGGTCAAGCTATGAACTTCGGAAAATCAAAAGCTCGCTTCCAGATGGAAGCAAAAACTGGAGTGAAGTTTGACGACGTTGCAGGTATTGAAGAAGCCAAAGAAGAACTGCAAGAAGTTGTCACCTTCCTCAAACAACCAGAAAAATTCACAGCTGTAGGTGCACGCATTCCCAAAGGAGTTCTGTTAGTTGGACCTCCCGGAACAGGTAAGACATTGCTTGCAAAGGCGATCGCTGGTGAAGCAGGCGTACCATTCTTCAGCATTTCTGGTTCAGAATTTGTAGAAATGTTCGTAGGTGTAGGTGCATCCCGCGTCCGCGATCTGTTTAAGAAAGCAAAAGATAACGCCCCCTGTATCATCTTTATTGATGAAATTGACGCCGTCGGACGCCAAAGAGGTGCAGGTATCGGTGGTGGAAACGATGAGCGGGAACAAACCCTCAACCAACTGCTCACCGAAATGGATGGTTTTGAGGGTAACACTGGTATTATTATCATTGCTGCTACCAACCGTCCTGACGTTTTAGATGCAGCATTGTTACGTCCCGGACGATTTGACAGACAAGTCACTGTCGATGCACCCGACGTTAAAGGACGTTTGGAAGTTTTAAAAGTCCACGCTCGTAACAAGAAGCTAGACCCCAGCGTTTCTTTAGAAGTTATTGCCCGCCGTACTCCTGGTTTTACAGGTGCAGATTTAGCAAACTTGCTCAATGAAGCTGCTATTCTCACAGCCAGACGCCGTAAGGAAGCGATTACCATTTTAGAAATCGACGATGCTGTGGATCGGGTTGTTGCTGGTATGGAAGGCACACCTCTGGTCGATAGCAAGAGCAAACGCTTGATTGCTTACCACGAAATTGGACACGCGATCGCAGGTACATTACTCAAAGACCACGATCCAGTCCAAAAAGTTACTTTAATTCCAAGGGGACAAGCACAAGGGTTAACCTGGTTTACTCCCAATGAGGAGCAAGGGTTAATCACTCGCGGTCAACTCAAAGCCAGAATTACTGGTGCTTTAGGTGGTCGTGCAGCAGAAGACGTGATTTTTGGTTCCGCCGAAGTCACAACTGGTGCTGGAGGCGACTTACAGCAAGTTAGCGGTATGGCACGGCAAATGGTGACAAGGTTTGGGATGTCTGATTTAGGACCAATATCCTTGGAAAGCCAACAGGGAGAAGTGTTCTTGGGTCGTGACTGGATGACTCGTTCGGAATATTCAGAAGCGATCGCGTCTCGTGTTGATGGACAAGTCCGCGTCATTGTCGAAGAATGCTACCAGACAGCAAGGCGGTTTATACTGGAAAATCGCATCGTAATGGATCGCTTAGTGGACTTGCTGATTGAGAAAGAAACTATTGACGGTGAAGAATTCCGTCAAATTGTCGCTGAGTACACTAGCGTACCTGAAAAGCCGCAGTTTATGCCTAGTATTTAATCTCAAGTTTGGTAGGGCTATGCCCTACTGTAGTAAATAGGGATGGTTTACACCATCCCTATTTTTGTTTTAAGCAACCTTTGTGCTGAGCTTTTGTTTTATAGCTGGGAACGCTTAACAGACTTTCAAGTCTGTTGATGACCGTGTTTTCTGATTAGTTCGTGTCCTAATCTACCTGGCGACTGCTATATATCTTTGCAAAATAGCTAGGTCTAAATGTGAATAAAGGTTGATTTATCTAAAGTAATGAACTAGCGAGGATCAAAGCAAGAATAGAAACTCCCTCTCCAAACCCCACATCCTGAGATTCAACCCCGTTGACCAGTCACAATATATGCCACACGTTGACCGATGTTGGTCGCGTGGTCTGCCATGCGTTCCAAACAACGAATCGCCAGTACCAAGAGCAGAATCGGCTCAACCACACCTTCGTCGCATCGTTGATGAGCTAAGGTGTGATAAAGCCGATCATAAGCATTATCTACAGCATCATCGAGTCGCTTTATACTGCGCCCGTTGACTTCATCTAAATCTGCCAACGCCACTAAACTCGTTGCTAACATCGCTTGTGCATGCTGAGACATGACTGCAATCTCTGGTAAACAAAAATGAGGCGCATAGGGAAAAATTTTGATTGCAATTTTAGCCAAATCCTTAGCATAGTCGCCAATGCGTTCTAGATCACGCACAAGTTGCATGAAGGCACTTAAACAACGCAAATCTTGAGCTGTAGGAGCTTGCTGCGTCATGATTGCCGTACAGTCTAATTCTATTTGTCTATAAAAGCGATCAATCTTTTTATCTAAAACAGGAAGTACCTCAGCTGTTGTTAAATTGCGGGTGAATAAGGCTTGGTGACTTAAACGAAATGATTGTTCTACCAAAGCCCCCATACGCAATACATCTTGCTCTAAGCGTCTAATCTCACGAGCTAGCTGGGGTCTTTCAGTATTGGGACTATAAAGGGGGACTTTCACTCTTGTAGTCTCAAACATGAAGATATTTTCTAAATATAATCTTGGCTCGAGGAAATTGCCACGACGCCAGGGAGTTCAACTTGTAACCATGCTCCTCCAGTATGAGGATGATTCATGGCTTTTATGCAACCGCCGTGGGCAAGAACAATTTGCCGGACAATTGCCAAACCCAAACCACTACCAACAATTGTCGTAGTCGAATGGCTTTGTGAGCTTGTTATACGAGAGCGTGATTGATCCCCCCGATAAAATCTCTCAAATACATGAGGTAAATCTGCTTGAGAAAAACCCGTACCGGAGTCAATAATGTTGATTTGTAGTACTGGTTCTTGGTTGTTGTGTTCGGAAACGATTTTTGCTTCAATGACAATGGTTGTATTTGGTGAGCTGTATTTGATACTATTATCTAGCAGATTGAGAAACACCTGGTAAATGCGAGACTCATCAGCGTTAATCGAGACAGTATCTGGACCAGAATAGGTGATTTCAATCTGGTGTTGTTGTGCTAGAGGTGTTAGAGTCTCCCAGACAGACAAAATCAGCGATCGCACTTCCACTGATTGGCGATGCAATTCAATGGTAGGGTTAGTTTCTAGTTGAGTCAAATCTAGCCAACTTTGCACTAAGTGAATCAATCTGTCAACCTCCTGCAAAAGGCGGTTAACCCAACGATCCAAAGGTGGTTTCACGCGGTCTTGTAATGTTTCGACAACCAGACGTATTGAGGTGAGTGGAGTTCTCAGTTCGTGTGCTAGGTCAGAAAAAGCACGCTCACGTGCTTTGTTTATATCCACCACTGGCTGATGGTTTTCTATAAAGACTCCTACTTGCCCAAGGGGCAAGGGTAAGCTTGTTGCTTGTAACATAAGAGATTTCACCTCCGACATAGCTGTCACATCTTCGCAAGAAGGATGAAATACCCACTCTTTGACCTGTGACTTTTGGCGATCGCGCGTTTGTCCAATTAATTGGTCAAGTTCGTAGGATCTTATTAACTCTAACAACAAGCGCACTTGTCCAGGTTGCCATCTTTGCAGATACAACATTTTTTGTGCCTGTTCGTTACACCAAAGCAGTTGATTTTCTTCGTCAACCTGCAAATACCCCACTGGTGCGAACTCTAGCAGGTCTTCGTATGTTTGAAGCAACTGCTGCAATTGTTGGCGTTGCTGGACAAATAATCTAATTCCGTGGCGCAAGTCAGGAATCAGCAGCGCCACGTCAGAAGAATGGGCAGTTAACGGTCGCAATACTTTCTCTAGGTAACGGTTCAGTTGAACCTGTTGCCACACCCAAAAAATTGCGCCTACCGCTAAACCCAGTAAAAATCCTAGTATCAGCATTGCTAGTTGTTAGTTGTTCTCTGACAACTAAAAACTAACAACTATCCAAATCGATAGCCAAAACCTCGTACAGTCACAACATATTCTGGACGACTGGGGTCTATCTCTAGTTTTTCGCGTAGCCAGCGAATATGCACGTCCACAGTTTTGCTGTCTCCAACAAAATCTGGTCCCCAAACCTGGTCTAGCAATTGCTCGCGCGACCAGACCCTACGGGCGTAGCTCATAAACAATTCCAGCAGCCGGAATTCCTTTGGTGACAAATTCACCTCTTGAGAGCGAACCAACACCCGACATTCTTGGGGATACAAAGTCACATCTTTATACTGAAGGACTGGTAGCTGAGGCAAACAGCTCAAGCGTTGGCGACGCAGCAAAGCACGACAACGAGCCACTAACTCCCGCATACTAAAAGGTTTGGTTAAGTAGTCATCTGCTCCTACCTCCAGCCCCAGAACACGGTCTGTTTCACTTCCTTTAGCACTTAGCATTAAAATTGGAACTGGGTTTCCTTGAAATCGGATCAAGCGGCAGATGTCTAATCCGTTAATGTGAGGCAGCATCAAATCAAGAATCACCAGGTCAAAGGAAAGCTCTGGTGAATTGAGTTCATAGCTTTTCAGGTATTCTACAGCTAAGCGCCCATCAGTGGCACTTACCACTCCATAACCTTCCTCTTCCAAAGCTAGAACAAGCATTTCCCGGATAAGCTCTTCATCTTCTACTACCAGAATGCGGCTTCTTTGTCCGATTTCTGCTGTGTGGGGATACTTGGTCGATTCGCTGGTATACATTGATATCACAAAATTACTTGAGTGTGATGGTATCAATATTTGTTATTTTAGTTCAGCGTTTATACGCTGATTTTAAAATATTTAACTTTACAATTTACGAAGTACGTAACAGAACTGATAGTATTATAAACCAATGCAATACAAAGCCAGTCATTGTTTTTTTACAAATTTGCTTTTTGATCCTTAAAGTTAAGAAAAATAGCTAAACCTGAGTCACAAAGCTAAGCTTTTACTATGCAGCAATTAACTTGATAGTTAATAAATATAATTTGAGTAAGCCTGCAAACGTGAGTCCGTGTCGCAGGCATAAGCTTAAGGCTGTATTTCTCCTCTTACCGACGTTTCGAGGATCAGACTTAAACCAAACTACTTTGCTTGAAAAGGCGTGTATTTGCCTCCCAGTCCTTCCACAATCGTTTTTGTATTGGAAATTAACGTTTTTTGATAGGTGTCACCCTGACTGCCTTTCTCGCCTAATCCATCAGCAAAGAGTTCTTGTTGTGCAACTTTGACGTTAGCTTCTTTTGCCACTGTTGAAATCAACTTAGGATTGATGCTTAACTCAGCAAAAATTGTAGGTACTTTGCTGTCTTTAATTTTTTTCACCAATTCTTTAACCCTAGCCGCTGTGGGTTTCTCTTCTGTAGAGATACCTTCTAAAGCTCCTTCAACAGGGATATTATACGCCTTAGAGTAGTATCCCAAAGCATCATGAGTTGTCACCAGCTTGCGGGATTGCTGAGGAATAGTAGCAACCTCTGATTTGATCCAAGTATCGATTTGTCCTAATTGGGTAGTGATTGCTTGGGCATTTTTCTGGTAAAGTGAAGCATTTTCCGGAGCAACCTTGGCGAAACTTTCTTGAATAGTTTTCACCATAGCAATCCCATTTTGAGCATTGTGCCAAACGTGAGGATCAACAACCGTCTTACCGTCTTCCTCAAATTTCTGGGGAGTGGGAACAGCGATTTCATCAACCGCAACTTTGGGAGCAATATTCGAGGTAGATTGAATCAACTTGATCAGACTCGGTTCAAAGTTGTAACCGCCGTATAAAATTAGCTTGCCATCTTCAATTGCCTTACGGTCTTCTGGCGTTGGTTGGTAAACGTGGGGATCTGTTCCTGGCTTCATCAAGCAAGTCAAATCAATCGTACTCGCTGCAACTTGCTGAGCCATGTCACACAAAACTGTATTGGTTGCTACAACTTTTAGACCTTTACCAGTCGTCGTAGTAGAAACTTGCGTAGAACTGGCATCTGGTGCTGTTGTGCTGGTTTGATTGTTTTGACTGGTGGATGGAGAAGAACTGCAACTTGCTAACAATCCCATACTTAAAGCAAGGACTGCTGATTTCCAAAATTGACGCTGCGGAATATACATGATTTTTTTTATTTGCTCTAAAATTTGATAATGAAATCTAGTTTAAAATGATTATCGTTCTATTTAAAAAAATTAAAAAATTATATGTTAGAGGTTCAGTGCCTAGCTGTTAATTATCGAGGTGTTAGTGGTTTAGAGCCTGTGAGCTTCCAGATTGCGAACAGCCAAGTCGTGGGGATTATTGGTCCCAATGGTGCAGGGAAAAGCACGATGATGAAAGCAATGCTGGGCTTAGTTCCAAAAGTCAGTGGAAGTGTGCAGTATTGTCTGAGTCCACTGCATCAACAGCTACAAAAAGTTGCGTATGTACCGCAGCGCTCGCAAATAGACTGGGACTATCCCATCACCGTCTGGAATGTAGTCATGATGGCACGTACACGGCAGATTGGCTGGTTTCGCACTCCAGGGAAAGCGGCAAGAGAAATTGTAACATCAGCATTAGAGCAAGTCGAAATGCTTGCGCTCAAACATCGTCGTATTGGTGAGCTATCCGGTGGACAGCAACAGCGAGTATTCTTAGCGCGTGCTTTGGCGCAACAAGCAGAAATTCTGCTGTTTGATGAGCCATTTACGGGAGTGGATAAGAAGACTGAAGCGATTATTTTTGATGTGTTTTCAGAGTTGCGATCGCTTGGCAAAATTTTACTGGTGAGTAGCCATGAATGGGGACAGGCATTGCACCGATTAGACCGATTACTCTTATTGAATAAATGCTTGATTGCTGATGGTTCACCACAACAGGTGATGACTCCAGAGAATTTGCATCGAGCGTATGGCACAAGCTTGCAGAATCCCTTATATCAAGATTGGGATTCATCGTTGTTTTGTTGATTAGACCTCTCCAAAAATGGCTATCAAAGCTTTACGGCGCTTGCACTAAAAATCGATTTTTGGAGAGGTCTATTAGTCAAAAGTTGATCCTCAAATCCCAATAATATAACGACTAATAACTAATAACTTTTTACTCTCCATGTTGAGCTTGCTGCTAGAACCCCTAAGTTACGAATTTATGCGGAATGCCCTGGTGATTGTCATTCTAGTTGGTATTCTCTGTCCTGTTGTTGGTAGTTATTTAATTGTCCAACGCATGGCATTACTAGGAGATGTGATTGCTCACTGTGTACTGCCTGGACTTTCAATTTCCTTTTTCTTGGGAATTGATATTTTGATTGGGGCTTTTGTATCCGGGATTATGAGTACATTTTTAATTGCCTGGATTCGCTCGCAATCTCGGGTGAAAGTGGATGCAGCAATGGCACTGACATTTTCCAGCTTCTTTGCGTTGGGAGTGACACTAATTACAGTTTTGAAAAATAAGATAGATCTAGATAGTTTTTTATTTGGAGATATTCTTGGCGTTACCTCTAGTGATATTTACCGGACACTCATTATTACCTTACTCATTCTGAGTGCAACTAAGCTGTTTTACAAAGAATTGTTATTCTATACTTTCGACCGTACAGGTGCTCAGGCAACTGGTTTACCCGTTAATGCTATTCACTTCGGCTTTATGGCGGCAACGACCCTGACGATTATTGCTAGTATGCAAGCAGTCGGTGTTATCCTCGTGATTTCGCTGCTGGTAGGACCTGCCCTCACCGCTTATCTTTTAGTCAAAGAACTGCATCAGATGATGGCAACAGGAGCATTGATTGGTGCGATCGCCAGCATAACGGGGGTCTACATTAGCTATTACCACAATATACCCTCTGGGCCTGCGATTGTGCTGGTTTCATCCATGCTGTTTTTGCTGGCGCTCTTTTTTAGCCCATCTGGTGGTATCCTCACCCGACCGGATTTAGCAGCTCATTCACTGAGCATTTTTAACAGGTTCAGGCGAGATAGATGACCGCCCTGCGGGAAGTCAAAAGTCAAAAGTCAAAAAAAGAAAAAAGGATATAAGCCCCTAAATTCATTTATGGAGAAAGATAAAATGTATTTCGAGACGCGCCGCGCAAGAAATACGGCGTCCTTGTTACAAGCCCCCAACTTATGGTATGGGGTTCTTACTTTTGACTATGCTGGCAGTTAAATCAGTGAACAGTAAACAGTGAACAAGGGGTGGACGAGTCCGTTTCCTACCTGATAACTGGTAACTGATAACTGGTAACTGATAACTGATAAAGTCCTATTGTGGAAGAGTTAGCTTACCACTTTGCAACATTTGAAGCGCCGAAGCACGACAACCAGGGCAATCACAGCCCAATTGGGCACTCGCTAGATTCCCAACTGTTTCGCTACTAGGATCAAGGGAAAAAACGCGAGGATTTACTTGCAAAGTATGAGTTTGTGTGGTTTGTGTCGTCCGACTGTTTGTTGGCAAAGCGACAGTACCAGCCACTTGAGGGTTAGATTGAGTGTTGTGTTGGTACTGTGGTGTGTTAGTGGTTTTTGGTACAGAAGGTAAATCTTCTGCGACAGCAGCATGACTTATCAAAACTAAGCTGGATAAAACATAAGAGCCGCCAAGCAGTGCCAGCATTATTTTATTCATCACGGAAATCTCACTTTGAGGCGTACTAAGGTTGGAGTTTAGCATTATTCACAGATACATCTTAGTACTGAGCGCAAAAAGTTTCGTTATACTAGCTACATTGAATTAAGATTATGCACCATGAATACTAAAGTTTTAACATTACTCGGCTGCTCTGGCTCTCTTGCTGCAGTACTTATTGCTGCTCACCCAGCTCAAGCGATTACAAAGAAAATTCAAGATGAAATAGCACCCCGTTCAGGTGTGACTAGCACCAGTACCTCTTCACAGCAAGAATTCCCTCAAACATCCAATATCTCTGAAGCCATAGTTAAACAGTATGCCCAGGCGAAGTATGGCTGCAACTGTGGTGGTTGCATGAACTTAGCGCGTCAGACACTCCAGCAAAGCTCTTCATCTCCCACCAATACAATCATGCCAGGATTTTGAATTCCCCATTTTGCCCAGTTGCAGCGAGAAATTGAGGTTCACAGATTCTAAATTCATAATTTAGATTTTTAGAACAGAAAGACTTTTTCTGAGCTTGCCCCACGGATGAATCCGGGGGGTTCTAATTTGCGTAGCAAGTTTAATTTACGGTGTAAATTTAGATTATCTGTTTGAGTCGAAACACAGCTAAACCTCAAGCTCAAGCCAAGCAAATTAACTTGATATAGCTATCGCCAACTCCTTTAGGACGTAGAGAACAGGAAACGCTTAACGCTTAACGCTTAACAGGGAATAGGGAATAGGAAATGTTTAACTCGTCAAGAAGTTTGAAAGTCTCGTAATGTCCATATTTTTTCATGAGTTC
>NZ_CAWPKW010000388.1:0-23527 GCF_963888615.1 Brasilonema octagenarum UFV-OR1
AGCGCACGCCTTACGGCGTAAGCGCAAGCGCACGCTAAGAGCGAACGCGCAGCGTGCGCTTTGCGCTTACGCCAGATGCCTAGGTCGGGAAACCCTCATCAAGCACTGGTCTCACCGCAACGCACTGGCTCTCCTTTATAAGGAGAGGGTTAGGGTGAGGTCAAGCAGGAATTATAAGTAATTAAGCGGACATGATATGAGATACACCTTACAAATTACTTTTTATATTGCCACGGACTACATTTTTGTGGCACATATAGAGATGATGTGACATAACGAGTGGATCTATGGTCGAATCATCTAAACATATTGAAGTCCATTTAGGTCGCCAAGGACGTTTGGTTATTCCTGCTGCTCTGCGGCGGCTGTTGGGTTTTGAGGAGGGAGATACGCTAGTTGCTCGTCCTGAAGAGGGGCGGCTGATTTTGGAAAAGCAGGAGGCGATTAAACAGCGGCTGAAAGCTCGGTTTTCGCAATTGCCAAAACAGAGAAGTCTGGCGGACGAGTTGATAGCGGAACGACGCGAGGAAGGTAAGCGGGAAGTGGGCGCATGACGGTGGTGTTGGATGCGTCAGCAATGCTAGCCTATTTGCAGGATGAGCCTGGGGGTGAAGCGGTTGAAGTCGTGCTGGCTGAGTCGGTGATTTCGAGTGTGAATTGGGCGGAGGTGGTGCAGAAATCTGTAGCTGCGGGTGTGGTGATAGATGGAATGCGCGAGGATTTGGAGGCGTTAGGGCTGATCTGCGCTCCCTTTACTCCTGAAGATGCCGAGATGGCGGGAAGACTCTGGTTGCAAACTCGACAGGTTGGTTTGTCTTTGGGTGACCGTGCTTGCTTGAGTTTGGGAATGCGTCTCAATGCTTCGGTTTTGACAAGCGATCGCATTTGGACAACGCTCGGTTTATCTTTGGATGTGCAGGTGGTTCGGTGATGAGAGGTCAGATGAATCGGCGACTGGAGGTATAGCGATCGCCCTCCTTCAAAATGACAAGCGCGGTGATTACCGTGATGGTGTTCAGGTTGATCGGCAAATCTTCGCTTTTTTACCAGAAAATAACCGTATTGTCAAGCCATAACGAGAACGTTGGTCTTTAGAAAATCAACGGGATGAGTGCTTTGCTGATATGTATGTGCATCCCCAGGAGGTAGATTATAACATTGAGACGTTGTTTGAACTGATTTGTGCTTCAGGATTGGATTTTGTTGGTTTCTCAAATCCGGTTTTTTGGCAGATAGGCAGACTTTTGGACAAAGCGCCAGAGTTAATGGAACGAGTAGCTAACTTAGGTGAGATCCAGCGTTATCGTTTGATAGAGTTATTAGATCCAGAAGTGACTCACTACGAGTTTTTTCTGAGTCGCCCACCTTTACCGAAGGCTGATTGGTCAGCGGATAATGATTTATTAACGGCAATTTGTGAGCGAAATCCTTGCATGGATGGTTTTCCCAGTCAATGTGTCTTCAACTACGATTACCAGATTGTGAATTTATCACCACAAGAGTTGAAGTTTTTACAAAGCTGGAATGGTGTTTCAACAGTAGACGAGATTTTAACCGACTCATCATTGGGGTTAGATGGAGTGAGAAGGCGGCTGTTGCAACAGCTGCTGATTTTGTTGATACCAAGTTAACCAAACAAATTGCCAAAATCCCAACAAAGCAGGCGGCGAGGGAAAAGGTAGAATAGAAATTAAGAGGATATCTACCTTTCAAGTTGATTGCGACTCCTCATCTCGCCACAGCTCTCAACACGGAATTTCAGGATAGAGGGATTGGTAAGGATTTGTCCTGTTCATCCATATTTTCCGTGTTAATTATCCTTTTTGTACTTGGTGCATCTACCTGGTGTCTTTTGTTTGGGGACAATAAGTTAATTGTTTTTTTCTAAAGTATTGTTACCCAATCGTGATATGATTCAGCTGGCTGAAGATGCAGTCAACACAATTAGCTGTAATGGTTTCAAGTCTCGTGAGCTTGTCAAACGAATCAACTGATCCCACACCAACAACACGACAAGATTCAAGACCTGGTTTTGAGGACACAGAACCAGACAACTCGATGCATGAGTTCTATGGACTCTACCAAGAGTTGTTGCTCATTACTCTTGTCTTGACAGGGATTATATTTATCTGTGTTTGGATATTTTATTCCCTGAACATTGCTTTAAATTATTTGCTCGGAGCATGTACAGGTGTGGTTTACTTGAGGATGTTGGCAAAAGATGTTGAGGGTTTGAGTGGAGAAAAAAAACAGTTGAGTAAAACTCGATTTGCGTTATTAGTAGCGGTTATTCTACTAGCATCGCGATGGAATCAACTGCAAATCTTACCCATCTTTTTGGGATTTCTTACTTATAAAGCAACACTCCTCTTTTATGTAGTAAGAGGGGCATTTGCCTCCTCCTTGCCAAAGCTCCGGTAGCCATAAACAGCAAAAAGCAAACTGTGCGGGAGGACGGAACTTTTCCAAGAGGAAAATCCACCCCGCGAACCCGCTCCACTTCTCCAGGTAAGATTGGAGAAATGATAGATTAGGTTAGGAAAATGGTGAATTTTCTGAATGCCCTAACTTCTGTTCCCCTTGGAGAACTAGAAGTAGGTCATCATTTCTACTGGCAGTTAGGCAATCTAAAACTGCATGGACAGGTCTTCCTCACCTCCTGGTTTGTGATTGGTCTTTTGGTCGTAGCTTCACTAGCTGCTACTAAAAACATCCAAAAAATTCCCAGTGGTATCCAAAACCTAATGGAATATGCTTTGGAATTTATTCGAGACCTCACAAAAAACCAGATTGGAGAGAAAGAGTACCGTCCTTGGGTGCCGTTTATAGGCACACTATTTCTGTTTATCTTCATATCCAACTGGTCGGGTGCTTTAATTCCCTGGAAGCTGATCAAACTTCCATCGGGAGAGTTGGCTGCTCCAACCAATGACATTAATACGACAGTAGCACTGGCGTTATTGACTTCTTTAGCTTACTTTTACGCAGGTTTTAGGAAGCGTGGTTTGGGGTACTTCAAAAAGTATATAGAGCCAACGCCTGTCCTGTTACCGATCGCGATTCTAGAAGATTTCACCAAGCCCCTCTCCCTAAGCTTCCGTCTATTTGGTAACATTTTGGCGGATGAATTAGTTGTAGGAGTGCTGGTTCTTTTGGTTCCTCTGTTTGTACCTTTGCCAGTGATGGCTTTAGGTTTGTTTACCAGTGCCATTCAAGCCTTGGTTTTTGCCACCTTAGCAGCGGCATATATTCATGAGGCGATGGAAGGACATGGTGGCGAAGAGCATGAGGAAGCACATTAAAATCAGTGAACAGTGAGACCAGTACTTGATGAGGGTTTCCCGACAGAGGTAACTGGCGAACCCGAAGGGTGATCAATAAAGAGTTATAACTGGTAACTGATAACTGATAAGTGATCACTGCTTAGAACCCTCAGCTGATGTCATGTTAGATTTTGGATGCTCGAATTTTCGCTTTCGATGCAAAATCTAAAATCTAAAATCTAAACACAAAAATCGTTCGTTTTGTACTAAAGGTAAGGAAAATCAACATGGATCCATTAGTTTCTGCTGCAAGCGTTCTTGCTGCTGCTCTAGCAATTGGTTTGGCTGCAATTGGTCCTGGTATTGGTCAAGGTAATGCTGCAGGACAAGCAGTAGAAGGTATTGCTCGTCAACCAGAAGCAGAAGGTAAAATTCGCGGTACTTTACTGTTAACCTTGGCATTCATGGAATCCCTTACCATTTATGGTCTGGTTATTGCCCTAGTACTACTGTTTGCTAACCCATTTGCCTAAAACCTAAAACTTTTCCTTAGTTTTGGAGACGTGAACGCTCACGTCTCTATACCTGATAAGGATAAAAGTTGACCCTTGATGGCTATGGGGTCTTGATGATGATCAAAAGTAAGATGATTTTTCGCCCGTGAAAAGTGCTGTTGTAGCCAAAGAGGAGAGAAATGTTTGATTTCGATGCAACCTTGCCCTTGATGGCAGTGCAGTTCCTGCTGTTGGCAGCTCTATTGAATGTTATTTTCTATAAGCCACTGACCAAGGCACTAGACGATCGCGATAACTATATCCGAACGAATAACCTTGATGCTCGTGAACGCTTGGCTAAAGCTGAGCGATTAACTAAAGAATATGAGCAACAATTAGCAGAAGCTCGTAAACAATCGCAAGCGACTGTCGCTGCAGCTCAAGCAGAAGCTCAGAAAACCACTGATCAGAAAATCGCTGAGGCGCAAAAAGAAGCTCAAGCTCAACGAGAACAAGCGGCACTTGAAATAGAACAGCAAAAGCAGGAAGTTTTGAGTTCCTTAGATCAACAGGTAGATGCTCTCAGCAGGCAGATACTAGAAAAACTATTGGGACCTGTTTTAGCTAAATAGAGTAGCTGAATGCGCGATCTCACATTAATTCGATAAGTATATACGTAGCGGGGCGCAAGTCGTCCCACAACGGTAAAATAAGTGTCAAAACTGGCACTTTTTTTCCCTTAGGGAATTTTCAACCTACTAAGCAAGGGAGCAGCGCAGTCGTAGATGGGTATCATTGGTAGTAGTTTTTTACTTGCCACAGAAGCGGTGGCAGAAGGTCACTCAGAAGGTGGTTTCGGTCTAAACATAGACATTTTTGAAACCAATCTGATTAACCTAGCGATTCTGGTTGGCATACTATTCTACTTTGGGCGTAAAGTTCTTAGCAATATCCTCAGCGAACGACGCTCAAGTATTGAAACGGTAATCAAAGAAGCAGAAGCAAAGGCAAAAGAAGCAGCAGTTGCCCTGTCTAAGGCACAGGAACAGTTGACGCAGGCTCAAGCAGAAGCGCAACGCATCCGTAAAACTGCTGAAGAAAATGCACAGGCAACTCGTGAAGCCATTTTGGCACGAGCAGCAGAAGATGTGGAACGTTTGAAACAAACAGCTGTTAAGGATTTAGACACACAAAGAGACAGGGCGATCGCCGAACTGCAACAATATGTAGTGTCTAAGGCATTGCAAAAAGTTGAGTCAGAACTGCAGACAGGCATTGCCGACGACGCTCAACAGCAATTAATTGACCGCAGCATAGCGCTATTGGGAGCTTAGGGATGAAAAGTAATATCGCAATGGCGGAAATATCCCAGCCTTACGCACAGGCGTTGATGTCAGTCGCACAATCCAAAAATTTAACAGATCAGTTCGGCGAAGATGTCCGTTCTTTGCTAAGCTTGCTTTCTGAAAGTGAGCAGCTGAAAAATTTTCTTGAGAACCCATTTGTGTCGCTAGATGACAAAAAGGGAGTCATCAACCGTGTCCTTGGTGACGGCGCTAACGCATACTTCCGCAATTTTTTATTGCTGCTGGTAGATAGACGGCGCATTTCATTGCTGGAACCAGTTTTACAGCAATACTTGGTGCTGTTGCGGCAACTCAAACAAATTGCTCTGGCCGAAGTGATTTCTGCTGTCCCCCTGACAGAGGAGCAGCAACAATCAGTAAAAGATAAAGTCATCGCACTGACAAAAGCTCGCGAGGTCGAATTAGAGACAAAAATTGACCCCGAGTTAATTGGTGGTGTGATTATTAAGGTAGGGTCTCAAGTCATTGACGCCAGCTTACGGGGCCAGCTGCGCCGTATCTCCTTGCGTTTAAGTGGCTCTTAAAGCAGTCAACAGTAAACAGTGAACAGTCAACAGTGAACAGTGATAACTGAATAACTGATAACTGTAAAAGGTACCGTCTCGCAATAAAGAGAAGATAGACAAATGGCAATTAGCATCAGACCAGACGAAATCAGCAACATTATTCAGCAACAAATAGAACAATACGACGAACAGGTCAAAGTTGCTAACGTTGGAACCGTTCTGCAAGTAGGTGACGGTATTGCTCGTATTTATGGTCTAGACAAGGCCATGGCTAGTGAGCTACTGGAATTTGAAGACGGTACAATTGGCATCGCCCAAAACTTAGAAGAAGACAACGTTGGTGCGGTGCTGATGGGCGAAGGTCGTGATATTCAAGAAGGTAGCTCCGTAACCGCCACTGGTAGAATTGCTCAAATACCCGTGGGAGAAGCCTTGGTTGGACGAGTTGTCGATGCTTTAGGTCGTCCAATTGATGGTAAGGGAGAAATCAAGACCGAAGAAACCCGTTTGATTGAATCTCCAGCACCAGGTATTGTGGCGCGTCGTTCCGTACACGAACCCATGCAAACTGGTATCACAGCGATCGACGCAATGATTCCCGTCGGTCGTGGACAGCGGGAATTGATTATTGGTGACCGTCAGACTGGAAAAACTGCGATCGCCGTAGACACCATCATCAACCAAAAAGAAGAAGACGTGATCTGCGTCTACGTCGCAGTCGGTCAAAAAGCTTCCACCGAAGCTAACGTTGTGCAGACGTTACAAGACAAAGGCGCTCTGGACTACACTGTTGTCGTCGCCGCTAACGCCAGTGAACCAGCCACCCTTCAATTTTTGGCTCCTTATACAGGTGCTTCGATTGCTGAGTACTTTATGTACAAGGGTAAGGCAACTCTAGTTATCTATGATGACCTCTCCAAGCAAGCCACAGCTTATCGTCAAATGTCTTTGCTGCTGCGTCGTCCTCCCGGACGTGAAGCTTATCCTGGAGACGTGTTCTACATCCACTCACGTCTGTTGGAACGTGCGGCTAAGCTGAGTGACGAATTGGGTAAAGGTAGCATGACTGCTCTGCCAATCATCGAAACTCAAGCAGGTGACGTATCTGCTTACATCCCCACCAACGTAATTTCGATTACAGACGGTCAGATCTTCCTGTCTTCCGACTTGTTCAACTCTGGTATCCGTCCCGCTATTAACCCTGGTATTTCCGTATCACGGGTGGGTTCAGCTGCTCAAACCAAGGCAATGAAGAAAGTTGCTGGTAAATTGAAGCTGGAGTTGGCACAGTTTGACGAACTGCAAGCCTTCTCACAATTCGCCTCTGACTTAGATAAAGCAACTCAAGACCAGCTGGCACGGGGTGCGCGCTTGCGGGAACTTTTGAAACAGCCACAAAATGCACCGCTATCGGTGTACGAGCAAGTCGCTCTTCTTTATGCTGGTATCAACGGTTACTTAGATGAGATTCCAGTCGAAAAAATTACTGGGTTCAGCAAAGGGCTGCGCGAGTACTTAAAGACCAGCAAACCTCAGTACGTTCAAGGAATTCAATCCAAGAAAGCACTGGGTGATGAAGAAGAAGCACTCTTGAAAGAGGCAATTAACGAATACAAGAAGACCTTCTTGGCAACAGCATAATTAGTCAAGAGTCATTAGTCATTAGTCATTAGTAAAGAGCTTAATGGCTATTGACTCTTGACTAACGACTGAAGACTAACGACTAAGGACAAAATTTATGCCAAATCTCAAAGCAATACGCGATCGCATTCAATCAGTCAAAAATACCAAAAAAATTACAGAAGCCATGCGGCTGGTGGCTGCAGCGCGGGTGCGTCGCGCTCAAGAACAGGTGCTATCCACCCGTCCCTTCGCCGACCGCTTGGCGCAAGTTCTGTACGGTCTACAAACCCGTCTGCGTTTTGAAGAAGCAAACTTACCACTGTTGAAAAAACGGGAAGTTAAGTCAGTAGGGCTGTTAGTGATTTCAGGCGATCGCGGTTTGTGCGGCGGCTACAACAACAACGTTATCAAACGTGCCGAAAATCGCGCCAAAGAACTCAAAGCAGAAGGTGTAGACTACAAATTTGTCATCGTAGGACGCAAAGCAACCCAGTATTTCCAACGTCGTGAACAGCCAATAGACGCTACCTATACTGGTTTAGAGCAAATTCCTACCGCTGCTGAAGCCAACAAGATTGCTGACGAATTGCTTTCTTTGTTCTTGTCAGACAGTGTAGATCGTATTGAGCTTGTCTACACCAAGTTCGTCTCCTTGGTGAGTTCTCGTCCGGTAGTGCAAACGCTGCTTCCTCTTGACACTCAAGGTTTGGAAGCACAGGATGACGAAATTTTCCGCTTAACAACCCGTGGAGGTGAATTTGAAGTCACACGAGAGAAAGTAACCGCTCAAACCCGTACTTTATCCAGTGACATGATTTTCGAGCAAGATCCAGTACAGATTCTCGATTCCTTATTACCTCTGTATCTGAGTAACCAGCTTTTGCGGGCGTTGCAAGAATCAGCTGCCAGCGAACTTGCGGCGCGGATGACAGCAATGAGCAATGCCAGCGACAACGCCAAGGAACTGATGAATGCCCTCACTTTGTCTTACAACAAAGCGCGGCAAGCCGCAATTACCAATCAAATCCTAGAGGTTGTCAGCGGTGCTGAGGCACTAGGAGGTTAGGAAATTACTCATAGCAAATGAATAATAGCTAATTGCTAGTTGTGTTGAAATTAGCTATTAGCTATTTTTAATTGTTGGGGCTTTTTCACCAATGGAGGCTAATGATGACACTGACGACATATGGATCTTTGTGTACTGAGGTTTATGATATCACCAAGCCCATTGATGGAAAGTACCCTGACGTTCCATACTACATCAAACATCTTTCTAAAATTGGTGGCAGAATTCTTGAGGCGATGGTTGGCACGGGACGGCTACTCATCCCCCTACTAGAAGCTAATTTGAACGTTGAGGGCATCGATTCTTCAGAAGATATGCTTGCTTGTTGCCATCGGCACTGTACGCAAAAGGGGTTGAAACCAGTTCTCCATCATGGTTCTGTAGAAAACCTTGACCTCCCTGGGAAATTCAAAGCGATCATTGTGTCCTTCGGTTCTTTTATGTTGCTAGAGAAGCGAAATGCTGCTGTCGCCGCCTTACAAGCTTTTGCACGACACCTTGAACCCCAAGGTCGAATCTTCATCGATTTGGAATTACCCATCGAAGATTTTAAGACTGAGAATATCGTAAGGCAGCGATCGCCTATTGAGTGTCCTGATGGTTCAACAATTCTTTTGCAAATCACTTCGGAGATTGACGGGCTGAATCAACTCAACATGAGTGTGATTCGCTACGAGAAGTGGAAGGACGGAGAACTCATTGCCACAGAGTTACAGCGGTTACCCCTGCACTGGTTTGGGCGAGATGAATTTATCATGTGTTTGCAGGAAAACGGTTACAAGGACATTACCTTATGCGCCAACTATACTGACGGACTACAACCAAGTTCTCACAAAGACACCTTGTGTTTCTGTGCAGCACTGGCATGAACCAGAAGACCAAATCCCACCAAAATCTCAAATTTAGCTCCTGAGTGGCACATTTGAAAATAGCGTATTATAATCGTACTATAGGTAAAACACATGGGTCCGTAACGGTTTCGACAGGTTGGCGAAAGCTACTTTGTGAAACAGGTCGAGAGTGAGTCGTCTCTCGAAAATCCAAGGCTCAACATAAAGTAAATGCAAACAACATTGTACCTTTTGCTCGTAAGCAAGCTGTAGTAGCTGCCTAATAACCTCTTTTCGGTTCGAGCGTCTCTAGTTTGACTCCGTTAAGGATTAGAGACCAACCCCCAACGGATGCTCTAGCAAGTGTCTCTGGTTCGCTTGTTAGCTAAGACTTAACCAGAGCATCCTAGCGTTCGGGATAATGAACGTTCCCCGCCTTGAGGGTAAAAGAGGCTAAGCCTGTGAACGAGCGGGGGGTCAATACCCAGTCTGGACAGCAGTTCGACTCTGCTCGGATCCACTAAAAAATATCCGCAAATCCGCCTGACAGTTTTATGTGATGGCGGATTTCATTTTTTCTGGGCGCTTAAAAAAGTTGTTTGGCAAAGATGTTTCTAAAAACTTATTTAACAACTATATGGCTCGTACAGGTTATACCCTGCCAGTGTTTGCAGTAGCCGCTGCTAAGGCTGCTCTTATGCATCTGCGTGAAAAAATAGATTCTCAACTCTCGGTTGAGATTGATCTGCTTTCTCAAACAGCAGAAATTTCGATTTCTCAAGTTGCAGCTTTAGACTCCCAAAGTGCTTTGGCTGTGACACTCAGTGATCCAGGTGATAACTTAGATTTAACAAAAAACACGCCCATTTGGGCTTGGGTAAGGTTGTCACAAAGGCAATCCCAAGCCTTGATTTTAGAAGCAGGAGAGGGTTTAGGAAAAACAACCTCTGGAGAACCAGCGATTTACAGTTATGCCCGTCGCCTGTTTGATGCCAATTTACTATCTCTGATTCCCCCAGAGCAAACGGCAACGGTATCAATTATTCTTCCTGAAGGGCGTCAATTGGCGCAACGTACTTCTAATGAAGCCTTTGGCATTTTAGAAGGGTTAGCTTTGTTGGGAACCAGTGGAATTTCTCAACCTTTGTCGGCGGCTGACTATTTAGAAGAATTTCGTTTGTCGTTGCAGGCGAAAGTCAAAGTTTGTCCTGGTTTGGTGTTTTGTATTGGTAGCAATGGTATGCAAGTTGCACAACGTTTAGGCATACCAGAATCAGCAGTTGTGCAAACTGGGAATTGGATTGGTGCAATGCTTGTAGAAGCTGGACTATATCAAGCAGCTTCTGTTTTGCTGCTGGGATATCATGGCAAACTGATTAAGCTGGCTGGTGGCATTTTCAATACGTCTAGTCATTTAGCAGATGCCAAATTAGAAATTATAAGTGCAGCAGTTGTTGCTGTTGGTGGTGATGTACAAACAGCACGGGCAATTTTAGATACTAAGACTGCAGATGCAGCACACAAAAAATTAATCGAACTAGGACTGGCAGAATCAGTATTTGGGATACTAGCAGAAAAAATTAGTCAGAAGGCTACTGCTTACGTGCAAAAATATGCTAATGTTGCCCTTAAAGTTGGTACTGTATTGTTTGACCGCAAAGGCGAAATCATCAGCCAAGACTTGCACGCAAAAGAACTTTTGAGTTTTGATCAAAACTAAGAAAGTTCTCATCAAAGGTGTGATGTACTCCCTTCGGCTAGCCCCTAAGGGGGCGCTGCGCAAACGCTCAGCGAGCGTTCTTCTGGTGGCTGAGCGGAGTCGAAGCCAGCGGAGGGATGCATTGAGTTTGTCGAAGTGTCGAAGCCATCACCACCGAAACCAGTCAACCGACTGTAATGAGTTTCATTTTGACACTCAGCTAACTTATGCAACAAATTTGTATCCCCTACAATCAAAGCTTGCTTCTTCTTCCGACTCCAACCTTGCACCTGCTTCTCACGCTCAAAAGCATCAACTACGCGCTCATAATACTCACAGAAAATCAGCTTCACAGGCAACCGTTTTGCTGTGTGATTTGCACCCAGACCTTGCTGATGTTGCCTGTGAAGCTGTTCTAGATTCTTGGTACTACCTGTGTAATAACTACGATCAGCGCACTCAAGAATATACATATAAGCCATAAATTGATTTGTGCGATCGCTTCGCTTCTTTTCTAGTTACATATAAAAGTGTTCCCTTCGACTTCGCTCAGGGAAGACTCTGTTACTAGATAAATGGCTTTTACCAGCTATGGCTTTTGCTGGCTGAGCGAAGTCGAAGCCAGCATCACTCACAACAACCCTGAGCGCGATCAAATACTATTTGTCGCAAGTTATACCAAGTTGCAATCAAAAGTACCACCTGTCATTGCGAGTGAAGCGTAAGCGCAAAGCGCACGCTAAGAGCGAACGCGCAGCGTGTCCGTTCGGCTTTGCCGTGCCGCAGGCTCAGGACTCAGCGGAATGAACCAATCTCCCCTAAAGTGCTATTACAACAGAACGCAACTTGGTATTAGTAGAAATGTAAGTTTTGCTCATGCACTTTGTTGTAACTTGAGCAGAGCTTGAGCTTTAGCAAGACGTACTAAATGCTCAATAAACTCATAATGTTGCCACAGACAGCGATCGCTTTCATCTAAACCTTGAGTACGATTTTGTCTAAAAGAGATTCAATTTCAGCTTGAACCATAGGCGAAAGACGGAGAGCTAAAATTTCTTCAGGAGATGGTAACTTTGCTAAAAACTCTAAAACTTCAGTCAGTCCAGAAAAACCTGTAGAAGGATTAGCCGTCATTTCTCGCAATCCTAGAGCCAAAATCTGGGGTAAATCTTCCTTGTGAGATTCTAAATTGCGAGCAATCTCATCAGGTATATCTAAAGTAATTTGCATAATTTTTTATCTCGATATTATAACTTATATCTAGACAGTGCAGCTATTCCCTACACCCTTACACCCCTAGCTTTGCTCAAAACCGAAAACCAAAGTTGTAAAATTGCAACCTTCCATAACCGAGAAATTGACCATGAGGTTGGTCTCCCGGCGGAAACGCCGTGACTCCAAATAGGTAGACACCAGCAACCGTCGGGTTCTGCACTGGCTTGAGAGCTAGTGTGATGGTTCTACCTGGAGATACTGGCGGATCAAATATGAGCGATAGTGTTTTGGTTTTGCTGTCCCTTGTCACATCTTTCAAAGCAAGCTTTGCACCTTCTTTGGAAGGCGTTCCTTCAAAAGCAGAAGTGTGTCGCAAGTCAAAGCGCACACGATCTACTCCTTCACGCTGATGAATGGTAATTGTTTGCAGCGGTTCTCCAGCATTTTCTGGCAGGCCAATGGTAAAATAGTATGTTGGGTAGAGTCGATGAGGAGTATTATCTCCTGCACCTCTCTGTTAGAACCGGACGTGCGCTTTTCAGTGCATCCGGCTCCCGATGTTTTAGGGTTTCCCCTTGCTCATGTGTATGTAATCATGGCAGCTTTCATGTACAGCAGTGAGGTTATTGGTTTTCCAGTTGCTGTGATTGCTGTCAATGTGGTGCAGGTGAACCGTTTCTCCTGATAACATTTTCATATTACAATATCCACATGTATGGTTTTGCCTTTTTAGGGCTTTAGAGGTTTCGTTCTGATATAACTTACTATTGCGTTCGCTCCAGTATGTTATATCTCCATCATAAGGAGATTTATTTCCTTGTACGATGATGTATTCTGATTTTGGAGTTCTGGGAAATGCTTTTTTAATCAGTTCGGTACTGGATTCTTTGGTATTTCCTTTTTCCCTATTAAACTTTTTGAATGCTGCATTGTTTGTATGCCACAGTGAGAATCGTGACCCTCGTAATGAGCAAAGTTTATGATAGTTCCTCCATCCTCTAACCAAGGGTGCTAGTTTTTCAGCTTTCTCCTTGGAACCATAGTTAGAGCACTTGACGATGGCTTTTACTTTTTTTCGGAACGTTTTGTAGTTGTCCTCTGAAGGGACACAGTTAAACTTTCCGTTGCTCTGCACCTTGATGTGCCAGCCAAGAAAATTGAAGCCTTCAGTCGATGCGGTTACTTTGGTCTTTTCTTTACTGATACTCATTCCTCTTTCTGTAAGGAACTGGCTTACCTTTTCAAGTATCTCTTCGGCGTTATCTTCGGGTCTAAGCATTATGATCATGTCATCTGCATATCTGATGCATGGTTCCATGATATCTTTCGCAGCCGTCTTGGGGCTTATTTTGAATCCATTGCGGTGATATCTATGTGCGCTTTCAACACCGTTGAGTGCGATGTTTGCTAGTAACGGACTTACCACACCACCTTGAGGGGTTCCTTGTTCGGGAAAGTCGGGATGTATTCCGGCTTTTAAGCAGCGGAAGATACCGATTTTCAGACTTTTTGGTGCTATCAGGTTATCCATGATAGTTGTGTGGTTTATTCTATCGAAACATTTTTCGATGTCGATTTCTAGGACTCGCTTATTTATTCCGTTTGCTTTGGAGTTTAGATTGCTGAATGTGGCTTTTAGTGCATCGTGAGCACTTCTACCTGGTCTGAATCCATAACTCTTTGCGTGGAATGTCGCTTCGTGTGCTGGTTCTAGTGCGTATTTTGCTAGGCATTGCCATGCTCTATCCGCAATAGTGGGGACTTTGAGAATTCTGGTTTTACCGTTTTTCTTAGGTATTGGGATTTCTCTTAATTTGCTATGATGCCAATTAAGGTAATGATTCTTGAGGAGTTCCTCAAGTTGGAAGCGTTCTTCGTGACTGAGGGACGCTTTCCTATCAATACCCGCAGTCTTTTTACCAGCGTTTAGTTGAGTTACTTGACGAATAGCCAGAAATCTTGCAGCTTGGGATTTTAGAATCAGTTTTTGAAGTGACCGCGCTTTTCGCATGTCTCCTGCTTTAACTGCTTTGAACAACCTAACTTGTAGGCGGAATAGTTCCCGGCGGAATTTCTTCCAGGGGAGGTTTTTCCAAGATTCACTAGTATTGCTACTGTGCCTAATCATACTCTACTCCTATTGATTGTTTTCTAAACACCTTGCAGCAATTACGCCGCATCCTACCCGAATTAGGAGAGTTCCGTATCCCGTCTTACCTACCTGGTTTTCGACCTTTCCAGGACTCCTAATCCGTTTTTATTCGTTCCTCGGTGTGGATTTTAGGACTTTTAGGTGTAACCACTTCGACTGTTAGAATCCCTTGCTCTTTATCGCTCTTGGGATAATGGCGATGGGGTTGTATCTCTAACTGAGTCAGGGGGTATTGGTATTTATGCCCTGCTTACGTATAAGTCGCTTTTTTAGGTTCTGTTTCACCGTGAGTCTTCCCTATTAGCGCCAGTGTCAGCCCATAACAGCCGTCTGATTGCGCCCTGTTCCCAGCTTCAGTCTGTAAGATTCCGAGCTTACTCGCTGTGGGCAGATAAGGAGTCACCTCTGAGCTTGAGGGGAAGGACTTTCACCTTCATCCTGTCCGAAGTTCAACTCTGTTGAGTTGGATACTTTAATATGCCGAGGGGCATTTTGGGTATCAACGAATCGCACCACCCCATACATAAGTATCCTTGTAGGTGGTCACTGCACCCAGCAAGGTCGGTGGTTGGACAAAATAGACTTTACCATCTCGTAACTCAACCGCTTGACTCAAGTCCGCAGTGTATCCGCCTATGACTGTTGTACAAGCAATTGCTGTACTTAAGAAAAATGCTACACGCATTGTTTTGCATCCGGTCGTTCTATAGCGGGTAAAAGACCATACAGATAATTCCCTGTGGTTAGGAAACTAGAGCTAAATATCAGCTTTTGAATGCACGTTAGCACAACTTGAATAAAATCAACAGGAGCTATCGCTTCTGTTGTATCAGCCTCTGTTAATTCTGGTGGATAAGCTCATAGATTCGGTACACTGATTGTAAAGTCGAGTATGACAGAAGCACAAGAAGCAGGGACATGAGCCAAGATTCTAGTCGAAAAAATGCTGTCATACAGGTTGTGCCGCAGTCGCCTATTTTATGGACTCAAAATGTTATCTCAGACATTTTGCGTGTTGAACAACATCATCAGCCTGCAAATGGAACATCTCAGTGTTGTTTACCTAATTACCTACTCAGCATTCATCTCGGGCATCCTATTCAGCTAGAAAGGAGGGTAGACGGGCAACGTAGTAGCGATTGTATCGCTGTTGGGGACATTATGATTTCGCCTCCCCATCTTCATCGCCAGTTGTCTTGGGATACAGATGCAGAATTTTTGTTACTTCGCCTAGAACCGAAGCTATTTACTTGTGCTGTGCATGAATCTGTTGATGAGGATAATGTGCAAATTTTGCCACAGTTGAAAATTCGTGACCCCTTGATTCAACAAATCGGTTTGGCACTCAAAGCAGAATTAGAAATAGATGGATTGAGCGATCGCCTTTACGCTGAGTCAATGGCAAATGCGTTAACAGTTCATCTATTACGGCGCTACTCGACACGACAGCAGAGAATTCCAGCTATCTGTGGTGGATTACCCAGCTATAAACTACAACTGACGATTGACTATATCCAAGCCCATTTAACAGAAAACCTGTCATTAGAGGCGATCGCTACGGAACTAGGTATGAGCCAGTATTACTTTGCTCGACTGTTCAAACAATCTACTGGCTACTCTCCCTACCAGTACTTAATTAAATGCCGGATCGAACGCGCCCAGGAATTACTCATACAAAGTCAGCACAGTATTGCAAATGTTGCCCTACAAGTAGGTTTTGCAAATCAAAGTCAATTTGGTAGACATTTTAAGCGCCTCACCGGAGTGACACCGAAACAATTCTTCAGAAAATAGCAAGAATCTGCTAAAAACGCAAAAAACGGATATACCTGAGTACAACAGCTTTATATCGTTGGTTGAGTATTTCACATTGATTCTTCTGACCTAACCATACTCAGTCAACACAAGAGGATAATTTGATGCTCAGCGTTTTTAAGAATAATCCAGTTCTGGCAGAATTAGATATTTTTGTTACCCAGCCCGATCAACAGTGGTTATTGGTCGATAGTTTGATAACATACACCGAAAACATTCTGAAAAAACAGCCTGGATATACTGCTTGTGCAATTCTTCGCAGCTTTGATGGCTTGCGTGTTATTAATTATGTGCAATGGCAGAACCAAGCGGATTACGATACATATATCAACAATCGAGATATTGCCCTAGCAACACAAATTACAGGTTTCTTGGCTCCAGATTCCCATCTCTACGAAATTTTCATGAGTGAACCTGCTGATAGTCCAATGCAAATCACGGCTGATGAGGGTCAATTGATCAATTTCGGCATCTTTAAATTGAAAGATCCCGCTAATCAACCTCGGTTTCTGGAGTTCACCGCAGAAGCCATCCAGCAAATCTCAGGACAATCTGGATTAATGACAACTCACTTTCATCGCTCGCTTGATGGCGCTCGTGCTATAAATTATGGGTTGTGGAGTTCTCAACAAGAGTACGCCAAAATGAATGCCAATCCCCCGATGGCTGAACCGCTGCTGCAAATGAGATCACTCGCGAATAACGAATTTCAAATGTCATTGTATGAAGTAGTGTTTACCTCAGTTTTATCGCCTGCCATTTTTCCTTAATCTTTTTTTACAAAGTCTAGTTTATTTCTGTCCTCCTACTTAGACATAATGAAATACAAAACTTAATGTAGGTTACACCCTTGGCACGAAACCCAACATTCATATTCGTTCTGATGGGTAACGCTTACGCTCTACCCATCCTATAAATAATTGTGACTGAAGTAAAAAATACTTAAATAATTTTGCAAAGTTATAACAACTTTGTAAAAGATTATTGACTTGTGTTGTCAAAGTGCCTTGTTAAGTTAGAAACTAAAAATATAAACACACGCAATTATTCACAATTATGCAGGCAGTTTCTAGCGTCGAACTTAAGCGACCGATTTGGCAAAATGTTGCCATATTAGCTTTAGGCTTTTGGCTCAGTGCCAGCTTATTTCTTGACTTGGTAATTATGCCTAGTCTTTACGTTTCTGGCATGATGACTCAAGCCAACTTTGCTTCAGCTGGCTATGCGCTTTTCTGGAATTTTAATCGTATCGAATTGCTGTCTGCTGGCTTAGTATTAACCAGCGTGTTAGCTGTGTGCAACAGCCAATCTCAGTGGCGTCGCGGTGCAATTATTTTGTCTGTATTACTGCTGGCTATCGCTTCTATTAACACCTACTTGTTCACTCCGCAAATGTCTGCCCTCGGAATCGAACTGAACCTGTTTGAGACAACAGCTGAAATTCCAGCAAGTATGAATATACTGCATGGTGGTTACTGGATTTTGGAAACAGTAAAACTATTGGCAGGTGGCACACTTTTGAGCTGGTGCTGGCGACGATAACTGGATGAGGAATGATCAATGATAAAACACTTCATTCCTCGTTGTTAAAAAATAACAGGCGTATTGCAAGTATGGCAAATCCCACGGCGGCGATCGCTTTCAACAACCTTGTAGGTAATACCTCTGACACCGCTCCCCCCGCCAAAGCTCCTAAAAAGCTAGTCAAAAGCAGTGCGCCAGCGGTACCAAAAAACACCGCACGCGGAGATTGACTACGACCTGAAAGCGCAATTGCAGCTAACTGGCTTTTGTCACCCAATTCTGACAAAAAAACCGTAATAAAGCTTAATCCTAAAAGATGCCAATCCATAGTTAGTCAAGAGTCAAGAGTTAAGAGTTTTTATCAGTCACACAGGTTAATTAACTAAATTATTTGGAAATTACCAAATCCGAAAATAACATTAACGAAATTAGCAGCAGCATTATCCCTGCTGCTTTTTCTATAGTTTTTGGGGAGAGTCTGCTAGCGATCCAACTACCTAACGCGACACCCAATAGACTAGTCATGACTAGCGCGGTGGCAGATCCCAAAAACACAACCCACGGAGAATGTGATTGCGCACTCATCAACAGAGTGGATAGCTGTGTCTTGTCACCAATTTCCGCCAGAAAGATGGTCAAAAATGTCGTGGCGAAGATGACTAGTGGGGTTTCCTGCTTAGTCGGTTTCTCACAATCCAAAGGTGACGACGCCTCAACTAAGGTAGTTGGACTATTGCTATCTAGTTCATCTTTTTGCTCTAGCTGGCTTTGGGTTGCAGATGTAGTAAGGTTCAAGGGCTTGGAGTCAAGTTTCACAGGCTGTATTTTTTTGCTAGTTAAGTTTTTTTCATATTTCTCTCATTTTCTCAAGATTTTTCACAAATAGCAACCGAGGACTCCCACTGATTTATTCCCTACAGGACTTACGCAACGAGATCCTTCGTTATGGGAGGGTATAAGGGGGTAAAAGTGTAGGGCGGTGTGCGAGGAAATGTACGCGAGATGGTGCATTTGCCAGCATGAAACAGCCAGGGCACTCAGCTATCGATTATACTTTCAAGAAACACAGGGAACAGGGAACAGAGAACAGAGAACAGGGAAATGGTGTTTCTTTCATTCGTTGGGGGCGTGTAATCGCGCCCCTTGGGCGCTCTCAAGCAACACCTAAAATTTTTGTTGTTCAATTGTCGTTCAATAGTTGGAGGACGGCACCTTTCCCTGCCATGCTTAATATATGAAAGGAATTCTGCCCTAATTTGTGATGAACCTACCCACCTCAAGTCGTTTACAATTTACACCTGATTTAAACATTTGTCGGGTTTTAAATGGAATGTGGCAAGTCTCTGGTGCGCATGGACGCATTGATCCAAAAGCCGCTATTCAAAGTATGTTCAAATATGTGGATGCAGGCTTTACAACATGGGATTTAGCAGACCATTATGGACCAGCAGAAGATTTTATTGGTGAGTTTCGCCGTCAATTGATTGCAACTCGTGGTAAAGAAGCTTTATCCAATATTCAAGCCTTTACGAAATGGGTACCTCGTCCTACCAAGATGACAAGAGAATTGGTTGAAGAAAACATCAATATCTCTTTGAGAAGGATGGGCGTTGAATCTTTAGATTTGATGCAGTTTCACTGGTGGGAATACCGCGATAAAAATTATCTAGATGCCCTCAAATATATGGCAGAACTGCAAACAGAGGGAAAAATTAAACATTTAGCTTTGACTAATTTTGATACGGAACATTTGCAAATTATTACAGATGCTGGCATCAAAATAGTTTCTAATCAAGTGCAATTTTCTCTGGTTGACCGCCGTCCAGAAGTGAATATGATTCCGTTTTGTCAACAGCACGACATAAAACTTTTCACATATGGCACAGTTTGCGGTGGTTTGTTATCTGAAAAGTACTTAGGTAAACCGGAACCACGAGGGTTTGACTTAACCACTGCCAGCTTGAGAAAATACAAAAATATGATAGATGGTTGGGGTGGTTGGAGACTTTTTCAAGAATTACTTTCTACCCTGAAAGAAATAGCTGATAAATACAATGTCAGTATCTCCAATGTAGCAGTGCGTTATATTTTGGATCAGCCAACTGTTGCAGGTGTGATTGTGGGTGCAAGGCTTGGTGCATCTGAACATATAGAAGACAATCCCAAAGTTTTTAACTTCACACTGGATGCTTAGGATTTCAATCAAATAAATGCTGTATCTGGCAAGTCACGGGATTTGTATCAGTTGATTGGTGACTGCGGGGATGAATATCGGCGCTGAGTTATTTTGTTGTTAGACTAATTATCCATGCAGATGCGTTTAATATTTATTAAACGAACCGCCAAGTCGCCAAGCACGCCAAGAATGAGAGAGTAAGTATTACTCGTTCCCAAGGTGGGGAAACCTCTACCACCTTGATCCCGACTGCGACTTCCATTGATTTGTTAGACTGAACACACAAAGGACTGTTCAGTTAATTCTCTGGTAACGCCAGCTTTTTGAGGCTACTGATGCTTACAAGTACTCTACTTCTGTCCAAACAACTCCCAACCTTACAATACTCCTTCACACCAGAGCGATTTGATGAATCTTGGGAAGCACCCCTGTCTACGCTTTTGGGACTGGGACGTGCTGCTGGTGCTGATTTTATTGAATTCTTTTTAGAACGTGTTAACTATATTAGCTGCTTAGCAGAGGAAGACGCCATCACCAGCATTACACCGCGTCTTTCTACGGGTGCAGGAGTCAGAGTATTTCGTGGCAAAGCTGACTGCTACGTTAGCACGAACGACCTTTCCTTTTCTGGTTTGAAAGCAGCTTTGGAAAAAGGTCTTTCTATTTTAGGATTGCAACTTCCTGCGCCCAACGCTTTCATTCCAGAAATCAACTTGGAACTGCTGCGAGACTACGCCAGCAAAAGAGGTAAAGATGGCTGGCTACCTCTGTGCACTTCCATGCGAGACATGGGAGATATTCTCCTAGAAAGTACTACCCAACTCCAGCAAAAAGCAAGTCATGTACAATCGCGCCGCGCTACTTATTTCCGTGATTGGCAAGAAGTGCTAGTCGCCGCTAGTGATGGTACCTTTGCTCGTGATATTCGCCTGACTCAGTCGGTCGCACTTATGCTGTTATGTGCTGACGGTGCTAATCGCGCTTCCCTCGCCGAACGTGGTGGTAACACTAGTGATCCCAATTTCCTGAAAGCTTGGGATCATAAACAAGCGGCAGAGCAAATCGCAGAATCAGCAGGCAAAATGCTCTACGCTGATTATGTAGAATCAGGCACTTACCCCATCATCATGGCAAATCACTTCGGTGGGGTTATCTTCCACGAAGCCTGCGGACACCTGTTGGAAACCACTCAAATTGAACGCAACACCACTCCCTTTGCTGACAAGAAAGGTGAGAAAATTGCCCACGAAGCTTTGACAGCTTGGGATGAAGGACGAACCGAAAACGCCTTCGGCACAATTGATATGGACGACGAAGGTATGCCAGTTCAAAGAACGCTATTAATAGAAAAAGGCGTTTTAAAGAACTTCTTGGCAGATAGAACAGGTTCAGTACGCACTGGACACCCCAGAACAGGTAGTGGACGCCGCCAGAGTTTTGGTTATGCTGCTGCTAGCCGGATGCGTAACACCTACATTGCTCCTGGCGAATATAGCACTGATGATTTATTTGCTTCTATAGATAAAGGTATTTACTGTAAGAAGATGGGCGGTGGTAGCGTTGGTGCTACAGGGCAATTTAACTTTGGTGTAGATGAAGCTTATTTGATTGAAAATGGCAAAATCACCAAGCCACTCAAAGGAGCTATCTTGATTGGTGAAGCGAAGGAAATTATGAATAAAATTTCCATGTGTTCTCAAGATTTATCCCTTGCTCCTGGTTTTTGTGGTTCTGTTAGTGGCAGTATTTACACAACAGTAGGACAACCACACATCAAGGTTGATTCGATTACCGTAGGTGGACGCTAACTCGTTCGCAGCTTCTTAACTCGTTCCTAGCCTCTGGCTGGCAATGCCTTTTATGTGGCTCTGCCACATGATAATAGGAGGCAGAGCCTCCTGTAATACACTCCCAGGTAGAACCTGGGAGCAAGAAAACACGCGAATATAAAATTGACGAACTATGCCAAATATCAACGAAATTGCAACTTATGCCAAGGAAAGTGCTGGTAAACTTGGCATCAAAAAATTCGATATCTATGGCTCATCAGCAGATGGAACGAGTGTGCAAGTGGATCAAGGTGAGCCAAAGCAAGTAAAAGCTTCTAATCTTTCTGGTGTCACCGTTCGTGTTTGGAATGAAGACAACACAATGGGTGTCACAAGCACAACCGATGTAGATTCCAAAGGACTTGAATTAGCTTTAAAAACAGCTTACGAAGCAAGTTTTTTTGGTGTAAAAGAAAACGTCCCTGATTTTAGCCCAGAGTCTACGGTTCCCCTGGATAATTCATCACACGACAAAGCACCCCAAGCACCGGTTTCTGATCTGATAGAAAGTTTGTTAGCTGCTGAAAAAGAAGTCCTCGCCGCTCATTCTGCGATCATTGGAGTCCCTTATAATAGTTTGTCGCAAAGAGATTTTGACAGATTTTATCTCAACAGCGATGGTGCGATGAGAACTGAATCTGGCTCAACATCGTCGATTTTTCTTTATAGCAAAACTGAGGAAGATGGAAAGAAACCTCGCAGTGGTGGCGCTTTTAGAATTAGCAAAGGTTTAGATCATCTAGATATCAATGGTTGCATCAAAGAAACTGCAGAGAAAACTATCAGCCACTTGAATTATGAAAAAATCAAGACTGGGAAATATCGAGTTGTTTTCTCTCCAGATGCTTTCTTGAGTTTATTGGGTGCTTTTTCTAACTTGTTTAATGCTCAAAGTATTCTGGACAAGCAAAGTTTATCTACCCCTGATGATTTAGGAAAGGAAATTGCTGTTCCGCTGCTTTCAGTGTACGATGACGCATTACATCCAGCAAACATCGGTGCAGAAACTTTTGATGGTGAAGGAACTCCCACCCGCAAAGTTTCGTTAATTGAAAATGGCGTTTTAACAGGCTTTCTCCACAGTGCAGGTACTGCAAAAAGGATGAACGCTCAGCCGACAGGTAACGCTAATATTGGTGCAAAAGTCTCTGTCAGTCCGAATTTCTATCATGTTTTTGCAGCCGCACCTGGTGAGGTGGAATTGAGTTTGGAAACAGCAGAAAATGTCGTTTTTATTGATGAGCTACAAGCTCTGCACGCAGGTGTGAAAGCTTTACAAGGTTCCTTTTCTCTACCATTTGATGGCTGGCTTGTCAACAAAGGTGTTAAGACAAGCATTGAGTCTGCAACAGTTGCTGGAGATTTTCTCGAAGTCCTCAAATCAATTACTTTTATCGAAAAAGAACCAGAGTTGACTCCTGGAGGTGTATGTCCCAAAATCTGGGTTGATGAACTCTCGATTACTGGAGACTAAGATATCGCAAGAGTTTTAGGATTGTTGCTTAAATATAGCTTGATCCTAATACTGTTCAGTTAAGAACAATTGTACGTTGGGTTTCGTATTTGTGGAATCCAACGAATTCTCATTTAAACACAAATCAAAAGTTGGAAGTTAGAAGTGGCAAGTCTCAAATCTTGCACCCAGAAAAATTGATGGTATTTAGTCACTCAGTATTAAATCAAAAGTTCTTTATTTAGGGACAAAACCTAAGAAAAATTATCTAACTTTCCCTTGCATCTTTTTAGGTTGTACGGTTTTCTACAAATATCTGCAAGATATGAGCCTCCAACTAGGGGTTAAGAGCGCTAGCAACATAATTCGCGAAACTAAATCCCCCTTCTTAAAACAGTTATCAGTTATCAGTTATCAGTGAGCCAGCGCTATGCAGGAGGGTCTCCCGACCTAGGCGACTGCGTAAGCGCAAGCGCACGAATCGAGCGTTGCAAGAGCGTCTGTGCAGGAGATAC
>NZ_CAWPKW010000389.1:0-1139 GCF_963888615.1 Brasilonema octagenarum UFV-OR1
GGGTCTCCCTCCGTAGGCGACTGCGAACCCGAAGGGCAGTGGCTCCCCTACACCCATAGTTTTAGTCATGAGTGTTGATTAATCCAAAATCCAAAATCCAAAATCCAAAATTGATATGTTTCTAGTCACTGGAGCCACAGGGGGAATAGGTCGCACAGTTGTGCGACTTTTACGTGAACAGGAAAAGCAGGTGCGAGCATTTGTCCGTCTCACTTCGCGCTATAGCGAGTTAGAACAGCGAGGAGCTAACATCTTTATTGGTGATTTGCGCCAAGAAAAAGATATTCAAAAAGCTTGTCAGGGCGTACAGTACATTATCAGCGCTCACGGTTCTGGTGGAGATGCTTTAGCTTTAGACTATCGCGCTAACATCGAACTTATAGATTCCGCAAAAGCTAATCAAGTCCAGCACTTTGTTTTTATTTCCGTGCTAGGAGCAGACAGGGGATACGAAGATGCTCCTGTGTTTAAGGCAAAACGAGCAGTGGAGCGATACCTGGAAACTAGTGGCTTGAACTACACTATTCTACGCCCATCTGGATTAGCATCCGACTTACTACCATTAGCAGAACGTTTTCGGGAAACGGGGTTTTACCTGCTTGTTGGCGACCCCAAAAACCGTACCTCTACTGTTAGTACAGATGATTTGGCAAGGATAATAGTAGATTCTGTGACAGTTGAAGCTGCTCGTAATCAGATATTATCAGTTGGGGGACCAGAGATTTTAATGCGAGAGGATATTCCCAAAATTATTAGTCGCATTTTTAACCGAGAGCCACTGATAATTAACCCGCCACTCTTAGCTGTAGATGGGCTGCGGGGTGCATTAGGTTTTTTCAATCCCCAAGCACAAAAAGCTTTGGGAACGTTTCGTACATTACTAGCTAACGAATTTTTCTGTACAAGAGAAGAAATTGCAAAATTGGAAACTACGTTCAATTTTGAGCTTGAAACACTAGAAAGTTTCTTGCGACGTCGTCTGGCGGTTTAATCAGTAAACAGTGAGTCCAGTGCTGCAGTCCTTGTTTCCCGACAGAGGCATCTGGCGTATGCGTAAAGCGCACGCCCAGAGGTCAGGTCTAAAGCGCAGCGGAACCGGAGGTTCTCCCCGATAGCCCTCCGGGAACGCCCGTCGCCTG
>NZ_CAWPKW010000390.1:0-23125 GCF_963888615.1 Brasilonema octagenarum UFV-OR1
GGGAGCCACTGCCGTGCGCGGGTTCCCCGCGTTGAGGCATGTGGCGTGAGCCAGTACTTGATGAGGGTCTCCCGACCTAGGGCTCTGGCGTCCGGGTTCCCCGACTTGTAGACGCCCGGAGGGCGGCTTCCCGAAGGGTAGCAACTGGCGTTCAAAAGTCAAAAGTATAAAGCCCCTCGTTATGGATGTAAAAAACACTTTTTATCTAAAAGTCCGCAATTTATAAGGATTTCGCGAGCGTGTTTCTTAGGAGTTAAGGAAGAGCACGTCCAGTAGTCGAACAGCCATCTCCAAACTTAACAATAGTAAATTCATAGAATTTTTGAATTTCATCATTCTTACAGTAAATTTTTTTCTTGATTGGTTTTCCTGTCTGAACTACCCATACTAATGTATCAAACAATTCTGGATTAAGCTGATTGAGCAGGTTCTTCACCCCTGACATACCTAGTAAGCTCGACTTTATCCAATTAAGCAGCGTAAACCTTGTTATCTGGCAAAAGTTGTAGCTTTGTGGCAAAAACTTTTTCATATATCACTAATTTTGTCGAGATCGAAAAAGTCAAAGTCTTGGTTTCATGAGGGTTTTAGCGTATGTTAGCGCGTTGCTGGAAAATGGATTTTGTCGAGCTTAAGGGTTTTTGCTCTTAGTTTCAAAGTCCCTGGATTTGGGACACTATTAAATCCCGTAGCCAAATGTGTTGCGGATCGTAATCGCAACGCTCATGCCAAAACTGCATATAGTCGTATTTACCAAGTTCAATCGGTGGTTCAAGCAGAGCAAGGTTTGTATAGTTAGCAAAAAGCATGGCAATTCGACGGGGTAATGTCAGAATCAGATCGCTCTGAGCGACAATCACAGGAGCCGCGAGAAAATGCGGTAACTTCAACATCACCCGACGCTTCCCTAAGTCTGACAACGCATTATCAACATGCTTGATCGGCGAGTGCATGATTGGGCTTGCAGGCGAGTTTGGAATTGTGATTGAGGCATGTGGCCAAGCAACGTAAGACTCAATCGTTACATCTGTTTGAGTGATCGGATGGTCAGATCGAACCACAGATACCAAATCTTCGACAAATAACGTTTGGAACTTTAACTCCGAGGGTTGGGGTAAATTTAGAACTCCTAAGCCTAGATCGATCCCGCCATTTCGTAAGTTATCTAATATGTCAGAACCCCAATGATGACACTCCAGATTTAGATGGGGTGCATTGTCACAAACAAGCTTAAGAATCTTTGGCAGAACCACAACCACTGAGTAATCTGATGCCGCTACGTGGATTGTACCTTGTGCTGTTTTCGGTTCAAACACGGTTGGTTGAACCAATTGCTCGATATTTAACAAAATTTTTTGTAATGGCTCTACTAACTCAAGGGCGCGTGGTGTAAGAACCATGCCTTTGGGAGAGCGCACTAGCAGTGGGTCGTTGAACACTTGACGTAATCGCCCAAGCGCATGACTGGTAGCGGATTGACTCAAGCCAATTTTTTCTCCAGCATTCGTGACGTTACGCTCTTCCAGCAAGGCAGATAACACCACTAGAAGATTAAAATCCAATGTCAACAAATTTATTTTATGCATAGCAATCATCTATATCATGCATTTGACAAATGTTACTAAATTTTTTAACATAAATCTTAGTTTTTAAATAATTGCAGAAAAAGTCAAAATAATTCGTAATTTAAATCAGTGTGAACTTGAATCCAGGTAATTGTTGACTGCTGAATTAAAAAACAGCGTGTTTGCAAATACTAATAAATTATGAATTATTAGGTCAAATTTATGCTGCACTAGTACGAATTAAGATTATCAACTCTGCTAATTGGAGCGGATACTTTTGTGTGAATATGTACTAATTTTAAGCACTTGTCGATGTCACAAATATGTATGATAAATCGCACTCGCGACTTATATTTTCCTGCTCACAATCAGTTATTATGCAATACTCTGCAAAGCTGATTGTCATCCAGAAGTAGACAGTTTCTACTACTATGTTTAACCGGCAAGTTTAATAAAATTTCAAAGAAAACTTCTCAAAAAAATACTGAAAAACCTATTGAAAAATTTGTGAGTTAGTATTATTGTACTTGAACATAGTCAGATTTTAAAATGTTCTATTAACAATCGTGGTAAAAACCAATAATAGCAACCTATCTGTTGCACAAAATGATGATTATCCCGGACGTGCCTACTTTATTCGGCATGGTGAAAGCACCAGCAACGAACGCAATATTTTTGCAGGAGTACTGGATGTTGATCTCACTGCATTTGGTAAGTTACAGGCACGCCGTGCAGGCGTTGACATTAAGAAAAAAGGTGTCAAGTTTGATGCAGTATATGTCTCTCACATGAGACGGGCGCGACAAACTTGTGAAATTGCCCTTGCTGAAAGTCAAGCCTTGAAGTCGCCCGATATTCCTGTTGAAATCGATCATCGAATTAGTGAGAAATCGTTTGGCATTTTTGCGGGACGTAATCTGAATTTGCTACGTCTTGCCCTTGGCTACGAAGGCTTTGAGGAAATGTTGCATTCCCATAACGAAGCACCTCCAGCTGGCGAGAAGATTGCACAAGTTTATAATCGCGCTGCACGTTTCTACGAAGACAAGGTTGTACCGCACTTGAAGAGGGGTGAAACTGTTCTGGTAGTGTGCCACCAATATGTATTAGAGCCTTTAGCACTTTATTTAAGTGATTTACCACCGACTGATTATAAACATCTGAAACTCCCCAATGGTAAAGCTTTGAGTAGTGAAGAGCTAGTCAAGTTTCGCAACAAGGAATCTGGCGGTGCAGCTTCAGTGCGTAAACAGATCAACGATCTGTCAATTATGTGGGCAATTTTGCTTTATGCGGCTGCTTTCTTACTAGGATGCTTGGTTAGGGCAATAAGCGCCTCTTCAGTAGGAATTCCGTCAGAGGTATTTCGAGCAATAATCGTTGTTTGTCTTGCGGCTTCAACGTTTTATACTTACCTGGACATTGACTTTGCAGCGAGTAAACGCAAAGTAACTTCAACTGTGAAGTATATAGTCTATGCGTGGATGTTGGTGAGATGGATAGTTGGGCTAGCTTTAATATTTTCTGGAATCTTGTATCAAGCCCCCGGCGATTTGTACAAAGTTATGTGGGTGCTTTTTTGGATGGTTCCACCCGCCCTTACTTCCCCTGTTTTATCGGTACTTTGGGGCGGTAATCTTTATCCCTCGGCTATCTTATCAAGGACGTTATCAATCATCGCTCCAGTTGCACTGATTGTTACATTTGCTTTGGCGAAACAATTACCAATTAACAGTTCAAGCCTGATATTTTTTGGTGTCATTCTAATTGTTGGTTTGGCAATACCGGGAGCGATCGCCCAATTTTGGCGTGACAAATCCCCTGTTGAATCAAACCACCACAGTAAAAACTGGAAATTTATTGGAGTGCTTGCTGTTGCATTTATGGCTTTGGCAACTGGGTTTCAGTTTACTCCATCAACATTCCTAAGCGACTTATTTTACTCGACAGATGCAACGCGCTCGCTAGCCTGTCTGCAACAATTGGCAGTGGCAACATTAGTTTTTATCTTAATCCGCGTTTTTGCTGTATTAACTTCGGTATTCTCAAAAGGTAAGCTTTATAAGGCAGAAGCTCAAGATGCTTATATCCTGCTTGTTAATCCCAACTTTTTCCTTTGGGCTGCTCTTTTCCTCGGAGTTAGTGCAACTGCAAATCCGGAAGCTGTAAGATATGCAATTTTTTGGGCAGCACTAGGATTCTTCTGTATACCACTCGTCGAGCAGATATTGTTTATGAATTCATTTGGTAATGAATTATTGCGAGAAACACTGCGTTCTTCGAGAATGGCAACAGAAGATGTGAAAAAACTTTTCAATCAATTGGATACAGATGGAAGCAATTCACTCGATAAAGACGAGATTATGGAGCTTTTAGGTCGAATAGAAGATATGACAACAGGCGAACGCTCTTCTGAAGATGTGAGGAGATACGTAACTGATTTTCTTTTCAATATTCTTGACGCCGATAAAAATGGCACAGTCGAATTACAAGAGTTAGAAGAGTATGTATCAACGTATGGATTGGTTGCTAACCTTAACGTTGTCTCTGCGGCTGCATCCCCAGTAACAAGTTAAGATTGCTAAATCAGTAGATTTAGCTGATAAAGACTTTTTAAATCTCATCGGGGATGGGATTTAAAAAACCTTTATTTTTATCATGAAAAGTATTATACCGCATTAATTCTTATAGTATAACTTTGTATAAGGTACATTTTTACTGGCTAAATCCAAAAACAAGCCTTTTTCAAAGTTTTTTTAAATGAAAAAAGTATGTCTTTAAATGTTGAAGTTTTAGAACAAAGCTTTGAAAAAGTTAAACCCCGCGCTGATAAATTTGCAGCCAGTTTCTACAATAATCTTTTTCAAACTCACCCAGAATTGAAACCACTGTTTACTAAAACAGATATGAAAAGCCAAGAGAAAAAACTATTAAGTTCTCTGGTTTTGGTAGTAGAAAACCTCCGCAACCCAGAAGCTTTAGAACCAGTTCTCAAGGCTCTAGGAGCTAGACACGTCGGCTACGGAGCCATTCCTAAATATTATGGATCGGTTGTGGAAGCATTACTGCTAACGTTTGAGCAATATCTCCAGCAAGATTGGACTCCTGAAGTAAAAAAAGCTTGGCTAGATGCTTTTAGAACTATTACTGCCTTGATGTTAAAAGGCGAGGGAGAAGAATCTTCACCAAAATCTGTCCAAGCTGGAAACAAAACTGAAACTTTAGCAAAAGCTGCAACATTAAAAATAGAAAATAAAAAAGAAGATCGGCTATTTCAGTCCACAGTAAAACAAGAGAAAAAATCTCTGATCTCAATTCAGTTAGATGGTGAAGGTTTAAAAACAATTATCAATCATTTTGCAGTTAATTATCAGCAATTTCAGACCAAAGTATCAGAACAGCCATTAAGTGAAGTCCTCAAACAAATTCCCAAGAAACTTATTGATGCTTTCTGGATAGCACCAACATGGTTAGTCTCTATAATTTCAGTTGTTATTTTTACCGTAGTTGTTATAGTTGTCGATGAGAATTCTTTGCTAGGAAAGGCTTTGGGTGCTGCTGACACGATCAGTTTAGTGGTGGCGCTAGTTCTATTCATTAAAGAAGCTCCAGATCGCAGAAAACAATTTCATTATCAAGCCTGGAGTACGATTGATGCAGCACACAATGTGAAAGTTAGTTATGCCAGAATTTTGGCACTGCAAGATTTGAATGAGGATAGTGTTTCTTTAAGAGGTTTGGATGCTCCCGGTGCGGAGTTAGTAGATATTAATCTTTCCCATGCAACTCTGAGTAAAGCTAATTTAATGGGAAGCGATTTTACTAATGCTAATCTCAGCTATGCCAATTTAGATAATGCTAATCTCAGTCATACTAAACTTAGTGGTGCAAATTTAAGTTATGCAAAACTGGGTTTTTCTCGATTGAATCAGGCTAATCTTAGTAGTGCAAATTTGAGTAGCGCTAATTTGATTTGTGCAGATTTGAGTCATACCAATCTGAGTGGTGCAGATTTGAGAGATGCTAGTTTGAGTGGTGCTAATTTGGAGGGAGCTTATCTAACTGGTGCTAATCTCAAGAATGCTAAAGTGAGCGACGATGAACTGAGTAATGCTTTCCTCGAAGGTGCGATTATGCCTAATGGCTCACGATATAAATCTTCAGTTAGCGATCGCTGAAGTTACAATTGGCAGAAATATCTAGATATCTTGCAGAAATATTTTTTGTCTCACGCATAGACGCAAAGCGGCTTCTCGTAGATTAGGCGCAAAGAATATCTCAAAATTAGGACTTTTGCAAAAGGTTTATTAAATAATCGACCGCTCCAACAACTAGACTAAAATCCTTTTAGCATCACAGCTAAAGTAGAATTTCCTCCATCTGTCTAATGAGAGAAATAAGGCAAAGAATATCAATCAAATTTATATGCAAATACTTAATCAATTAAGTATAAAAACTAAACTTATAGTCATGTTGCTGGTAGTCAGCCTTTGCGCTATGCTCGCAAGCACCTTTACATGCTCTACTGCTGGTAGGTCTCTTCTGACGGAAAGGGTATTCAATCAATTAACCAGCCTTCGGGCTGCCAAAACTTATCAAATCGAAGATTATTTTGAAAACCTTTACATCCATAGCCAAACTTTAAGCGAAGATTTGACAATCGTCGCCGCCATGCAGGAGTTTCAACCAGCTTACCGCGAACTGGAAAAATCAACAGTACCAGCGGATTTTGACAAAAAAATTGATACCTACTACCAAACACAATTTCTCCCCAGACTGGCGCGAACTAGCGAAGGTTCGCCTGTTGTCGCATCTTACACGCCAAAAACAACTGCTGCCCGTTACCTACAATACTACTACACCGTCGCTAACCCCAACCCCGTTGGTAAGAAACTTCTCCTTGACGACCCCGGCGACACCAGCTCCTACAGCCGCGTTCACGCCCGCTACCAGCCGATTTTTCGCAATATAGTTGAAAAATACGGTTACTACGATATGTTTTTGGTCGATCCCCAAGGAACCGTTGTCTACACAGTTTTTAAAGAAACCGATTTTACCACAAACTTTACCAACGGACCTTACAAAGAGAGTAACTTAGCAGAAGCGATCGCCGCCGCACGAGGGGCAAACGGAAAGGGCTATGTGAAAATAGTAGATTTTAAACCGTACAGCCCTTCCTATGGTGCGCCTGCGGCTTTTATCGCTGCCCCAATCTTTAACGGCTCCCAATTCATTGGTATTTTGGCGTTCCAGCTTCCCGTTGACAAAATCAACAATGTGATGACTGGCAACAAAAATTGGAAACAAAATGGTCTGGGCGATTCAGGAGAAACTTATCTGGTTGGATCGGATTATCTAATGCGCTCTGCGTCTCGTTTCCAGATTTCAGACCCAAAAGGTCATGCAAAAACCCTACGTTCTATCGGTACTGATGAAAATACCGTCAAGAAAATCAAAGAGTTCAATACTACAATTCTTTTACAACAAGTGCAAACAAAAGCAGTGAAGGAAGCGTTGTTTGGTAAACAGGGTACGCAGGTTATCAACGATTATCGTGATATTCCAGTTTTGAGTTCTTATGCTCCACTAGATATTGATGGCTTGAGGTGGGTTATCTTGGCGGAGATAGATGTTTCTGAAGCTTATGCCCCAATTCACTCGTTTGAAAAAACAGTTTTGATTGGGGCTACTTTAGTCATCGCGCTGATCACGCTTGTTGCCATGTGGCTGACTGCAATCTTTGTCAAACCTATCAATACTTTAATCAAAAGCGCCCGTAAGGTAGGGGGTGGGGAATTTGATACCGTTGTCAAATCTGGTTCGCAAGATGAATTTGGAGAGTTAGCGAAATCATTTAACCAAACCATAGACAGCCTTCGCGCCGAAACTCAACTCATCGAACAGAGAAATCGTGAAAATGAGGCATTAGTCTTAAATATATTTAGTCCTGCAATAGCCAAACGCCTCAAACAGGGCGATAGAGAAATTGCCGATCAGATTTCTAATGTCTCGGTTTTATTTTCCGACCTCCACCGATTCACCAGGCTTTCTCAAACGATGTCTGCTCAAGAAGTTGTTGCCCTGCTTAATGAATTGGTAACTGGTTTCGATGAAATGACAGATAAATACGGTTTGGAGAAGATTAAAACTATTGGTGACGGTTACATGGCTGTATGCGGACTATCTGTACCGCGTCTGGATCATGATAAACGCACGGTAGATTTTGCTTTGGAAATGCAGACGTTTGTCCGCCGATTTAATTATGAAAAAGGTTTGGATTTAGACGTGGAAATCGGCATCAATTCAGGAGATGTGGTTGCAGGCGTCATTGGCAAAGATAAATTGCTCTATGATGTTTGGGGGGATACTGTAAATATTGCCAATCGGTTGAAATCTGCTTGTCCTGTAGGATCAATTTTAGTTTCTCAAAACGTGTGCGATCGCCTGCACGATCTCTACGATTTTGAATTCTTTGGTGAAATCCAACAACCTGGAAAGCAAAAGCTAGTGGCTTGGCAACTCAAAAGTTCTAAGCTTCCAGTAAGTGTTCCAGAGGAAGAAGTGTATGAGTAATGTAAGCTTTTCAAACGACTGGCATATCTGGGCGATCATTGTCGGATTAGGTTTCCCACTCCTGGTCGTTTTACTAGGAGAGGTTATTTATCATCTACAAAAGCGCAACAGACCGCTGGCAGGTACCTTGCGGGTTGTGAAAAACCTCGTTCTGCCCGTCTTAATGCTGATGATTTTAATCACAAATGTCCTGAAGCTTGATGTTAAGGGGAATTTTCCCAAGCTTGTCGCAACGCTGTTTTGGATATCTGTGATCTACGCTTCTCTCTCGCTGTTTAATGTCATTTTGTTTGAACAAGCAGAGGCGAATACATGGCGGGCAAGGATGCCCAAACTGCTAATCGACCTTTCTCGGCTGTTTTTGGTGCTTGTGGGAAGCATGATCGTGCTAGCAGCAGTGTGGGGTACAGATTTGGCTGGTCTTGCTACCGGATTAGGCGTTAGCTCAATTGTGATCGGTTTGGCGCTTCAGGATACATTGGGTAGCATCATGTCTGGCATTGCGCTGCTTCTCGAACGCCCCTTCAGCGTGGGTGATTGGTTGCGCATTGGGAATAGCGAAGGCGAAGGCGAAGCGATCGAAGGGCAAGTCATTGATATCAATTGGCGATCTGTTCGCCTGCTAAATCTCCAACACCAGGTGATTGTCGTTCCTCATCAGTTCATTGGAAAACAAATAATCCATAATTACAGCCAACCCGAACGCATTTATAACCAACGCATTAATATTGGCTTCTCCTACGATTGTCCTCCTAACCTCGTGAAGCAGGTACTAAAAAGTACAGCTCTGGCTACACAGGGCATATTAGCCGAACCCGAACCAGAGAGCAAAACCACATCCTATGATGAGACTGCAATTGTTTATGAGGTGGAGTTCTTTATAAAAAACTTTGAGGATGTGGAGCAGATACTGGATAGATTTATGACGCGAGTCTGGTACGCAGCGCAGCGAAACAACCTAACGCTACATCGTTATCGATACGAGTATGCTGTGGAAACTACTGACAAGGCAGATAGCGCTTCAAGTAAATTAGCCCAAAGCCTGCACTCAATTCCCGGATTTATGCCTTTAGCTCGTGAGGCAAAAAATTTGGATGACTTAGCCAAGGGGACTATCTTACAACAGTTCGGTACTGGCGAGAAAGTCATCCGGCAGGGCGAGCCTGGTAATGCTTTGTACATTATTATTGCAGGTCAAGCTTTAGTCACCGTCACGAACAAGTTTGGCAAAGAAAAAGAGGTCATGACTATCTTGCGTGGTGAGTTCTTTGGCGAGATGGCACTATTTACTGGGGAACCGAGTCCAGTATCAATCACCGCTGTTGACGATTTGCAAGTTCTTGTCATCTACTCTGATGCTGTAAATACCATGATTGAACGCCAACCAAGCTTGGGGCGTGAGATAGGTCAAATTATAGAAGCGCGAAGCAAAGCCGTCAGTATCGCTCAACTCTGAGAGGAATTTTTTTCGGCGGATATCGGAACAACGCCATAATCAAGCCCTTAACCTGGGGAGATTAGCTGAGTTTTTGATAGTAAACTAACTGGTGATTTGGTAATATTTCTGGATGGAAAATCCTAATTAAGTCGGATAAAACGACATCAGGGTTACTAATTCCACCTTCCCAGTAATCGTTGCCACCAGTCTCATTGATACGGGCATTGTTATTATAAACGTTTCCTTTCTGTACTGCTTGAAAATCAGTATAACGATTGTCTTGATCCCGTAAATCTTTTAAATTTTTCCAAGATTGACTGGAATTTAGCCAGTAGTCAGCGTTGGCAGCACGTTCTAAAATAGTTTCAAATGATAGGGGAAGACTACCAGATGATTTCTTGTTATTCCAGAGATAATCACTTCCGGCGTCAGCTAAAAATTTGGCGACATAACTATTACCCCCTGGCATATACCAGATACCTTTAAAGTTGAATCCGACAAACACAGTCGGACGATTTTTGACAGATTGTGCTTTGGCGGCTATAGCTTGATATTTTTTGACAGTTTCATCAAAGATTTTTTGGGCTACTTTCTCTTGATTAAAAAACAAAGCCGTAAACTTGAGCCATTCACTTCTTCCTAGGGGAGAATTTTCCATATATTCGGCATTGATCGCCACTTTTAAACCAGCTTCTTGAATTTTAGGATAATTATCTGTTTGTTTGTCTCCTGTACCATAAGTCATTACTAAGTTAGGATTGAGTTCTAGTAATTGCTCAACATTTAGACTAGCATTATTTCCTACTTTTGTTATTTTACCTTCTTTAATTTTTTCTACTACTTCTGGTGTATTGACTTGTTTGCTATCACTCACACCAATGAGTTTATCTACAACTCCTAACTTTGCTAAATGTGGCAAATGAGTCGTAGAAAGAGAGACAACGGTATTTATAGGTACTGTAATAACTTGGTTTTGGTTAAATCCTGTTGGTGGAGGTGTCCCGCATTGCACTAAAATATATTGAAAATTGACTTGTGCATCACGCCAGGGATTTTTTACTGTCACAACCTTATAGTTTTTGTAATATTCCACCTCAAAACCTGTGGCATAATTGACGGTTACTTTTTCCGGAAAGTAGTCGGTGTTTGGATTATAAGCTTGAGCGCATTCTTTGATGTCTGTTGATAGAGTGTGAGGAGTTGTGGTGCTGTGACAAGCGATCGCCAAAACAGCAACCAACAAAAACTGACAGAAAAAAGCGAACAATTTAGCTTGACGAAATATTCTAATTCTCATCGGAAAGTTTTCCAGAAATAACCACAAAGATACACCAATAACTTATCCGCCTCCAAAAATCGTGCATGTGCGGTTACTTTTTTTCAACAGACTCTGGAGGATAGCAATGTACAGTCACTTTCTTACCTTCAACCAGATGTTGATTAACAATAGTTTCAACCACCTCTGGTTTGACGCGAGTATACCAAGTCCTATCCTCTGAATAAAACACAACTGGACCAAGTTTGCAAACTTCCAGACAGCCAGAAGTTCTGACTTCCACATCCAAACCTGTTTTTTCAACTGCTGCTTTTAGCTCATTAAAAGTAGGTTTCCAATTTTGGGAAGGGAGACAACGGCTAGAAGTACAAACAGATATGTAAGCATGTTTTAGGGGATTTTTATCAAACGGTATCGGCTTTTTACCCAACACATAAATATCCCGTAGTTCATGGTAAAGCTCTAATTTTGTTAAGTTCGGTTTACCTTCCGGTAATAAGTTTTCTCCCTCGACATAAGGATTAGGCAAGAAGATAGTCATCAAATTTTCACTTGCACCATTCCAGAAATCAATTCCCCAACTTCTGGGGATTCCTTCTGCATTAAACCGTCGATAAAAAGCAGCACGACTGACTTGACGTTGTTTCCTTAATTCTAATGGTGTTTTACAATGGGGACCACCTAAATTTGCTTCAATACATAAGTGAAGATGCCAACTTTCTGTGACGACTGTCAGATATCCATCATAAAGAATACAAATTTTGGGTGCTGCAGGAAATTCTAGTTCCAACACACCACCTTGTACAATGTGTCCTACTCCTACTTGATGCCAATTCTGTTGAAATAAGGTGTAAAGTAGTGATGATAAAACGTCACAATTGCAATCGAAATCTTCATGTTCAATGTATCCTCCTGTTAGGGAAGGTTCTTTGATGACACGGTTTAATGGTGTTACCCAAGGATGAAATTGACTCATAGTGGTTTTGGATTGAAAATTGTTGGTTGGTGATTGTTGATGGTTATAGCAATCCTATCTGATTTGTGAAAAATAGCTTTATTGAACCGCAGAGACGCAGAGAGCACAGAGAAGAAGAAAACAGAGGAATGATTCACTACTAATTAGTATTTTACTACCATCTAAAATGTGGCATTTAAACCTACTTGAAAAACTCTCCCTGCATCGGGAAAGCCTGGAAATAATTGGTATCTCTGATTCAAGATATTGTCTACACTACCAGTCAGTACCAAGTTATCACTCAGCGGAATTCGTGTTTTGAAATCAAAAGTCGTATACCCGGACAAAGATTCTGTGTTGGTATTGTTGGTAGGATATGAACCGAGGGAGTGCATGAGTATTCCTGCATATAAGCCTTGAGGTGTTTCATAAGAAATTCCCAAATTTAAACTATCTGCACCTGCAAATCTTAATTCTTTGTCTTTTTCGGTAGAGTTAACGCTCTCTTTAATGCGTGGGTCATTGAGTGTATAATTAACGAAAGCATAGACATTTTTCGCAAGTTGTACATTCAAAGCAGCTTCAATTCCAGTGGTGCGCACTAAGCCAAGATTTTCATATGTGGCGACAGGAACAGCAAAGTTATAGGCAATTAAATCTGATATGGTATTGCTGAAAAAGGTTAAGCGCAACAAACCAAAATCCCACAGTTTTTGGTCAATTCCTATATCATAACTATCACCATTTTCTGATTTCAAATTCGGATTACCAACGAAAGTAGAACCTCTTGCATATAAATTGAAAAGAGTCGGTGCGCGGAAATTCCTGATATAGTTAGCTCTAAGGTTAGTGGAGTCAGAAATTGTCCAGCGTGCGCCTACACTAGGTGATGTAAAAGAGCCATCTGCTAAAGAACTAAAATCTTGGCGTAAGCCTAAATTGACACTGAAGCTAGGAGTAAAGTTGATTTCATATCTGGCAAAAAGCGCTCCTTGATCAAGGCTATCGTCGTAGCTGAGGGTTTGTTGTTCAGTGGAATAGTTGAAGGTGCTGTTACGTGCTGAAGTGTTGCGGTAATCAAAACCGTAGACTAAGGTTTGATTTTTCGCAAATTTCCAACTGTGTTGTGTTTGAATTCCGTAAGAGGTTTGCTCGTTATCAAATCGTCGCTGGGATGAAAGTGTCCCACTACGATTCTCAAAACGAGTATTGAGAAAATCGGCGTAAACTCTTGCTGTGATTAGGGAATCGTTTCCTCCTCCTAGTTTTGAGTTCCAGGTTAAATCGGTGAGAACTTGGTCTGTGTATTTGCGATTGTTGTCAGTCAAGGAGTTAAAATAACCTTGTCCAAACTGAGGTTCGGGTATGGGGACTCCTCCTGGAACTCCTTGATTTTTGTTTAAGTATAGGCTTGAGACAGTAAGAGTATTGCGTTTTCCTAAATTCGCCTCCAACTTAACATTAAAGTTGTTGTAGAGAGTGTCATTGTTTTTCCTGGTTCCTTCAAAGTTGGCTTCTGGGATGGAAAAAGGATAATTGTTATCTGCTTCGGTGCGGTTATATCCCACAACCCAAGAAATATCACCTATTTTCCCGCTATTCTGGATAGTCTGTTCATTGAGTCCGTACGCACCCAGAGTCACTCCCGCTTGTGTTGTCACTTTCTCTGTCGGACGACGAGTAATAATGTTAATCACTCCACCCACCGCATCGGAACCGTATAGGGTGGAACCTCCTCCAGGTAAAACTTCTACTCGTTCAATGTTGTTTGTGGTGATTTCTGAAAGGTCAAAACCACCGCCACCAAGATTATTAATCGGTCTCCCATCTAGTAAAATCAATACTTGTTCGGAGTTAGAACCCCGGATAAATTGACCGCTTAATGCGTTCACTTCTGTCCCTACTGTTCCATCAGGTAAGATTCCGGGGAGAAATCGTAGCGCTTCTCTGACGGTTCGCGCACCCTGCGCTTCCATTTCTTCACCTGTAATGACGTAGACTGGACGGGTAGAATCTTTCACTGTCCCCTCTCGACGAAAGGGAGAGAAAACAGGCTGATTCAACACTTTACCTGTGACTGTAATTTCAATAGGGGGTTCTTGTTCATTTGTTGGCGGACTTATGCTTTGTGCTATTTTTTCTGGTTGTGCAATTTCTCCAGCACACACAGCATAGTTCCACAATATCAAAGTCGTCATTGCACTCATACTAGACACAACGACTTTTACCGCACAACGGCAATTAAAAAGAATATTTAGCATCTGTACCTCGCAGACGATTTTATGTTTCTTACCTCAGGCGGGCATTCTGACTTAGAGACAAAAATTTTGAGTCTCATCACAGCTGCGGGACAGTGTCGGATTTTCACCGTTTGCCTACGGCGTGGCGCAGGCATACTTTCCCCGTTACCTCTGATGGCTGAACCCCATCAGAACCTAGGATTTGCTGTAATTTACCATGCTCAATATATCAATGCAAATAAGAATTGTTGCATTTAGCTTGTTGTTATATTGCAAATACAGCGATAGGCGAAAACCCTTATTTATCAGTAGCTTTGACTTTTTCGATGTCACCACAATTATCGAGCTGCAAATTGTGAGCATGCGCTGCATCCATTTTTGACTCCCATCTATTAATCAAATGAAAAAGCGCCCCTCTTATTCGAGAAGGGCGCTTTTCACTTGTAGAGGACGCGAGACATCGCGTCCTTAGGCTATTAAGAATTAGCCGTTGATCGCAGGAGCAGAAAGTGCTACTGGAGCAACTTCTGTGCTAGCTAAGTCGAGGGGGAAGTTGTGAGCGTTACGCTCGTGCATTACTTCCATACCCAAGTTAGCGCGGTTGAGCACATCTGCCCAAGAACCAATCACACGACCTTGAGAATCAATCAACGATTGGTTGAAGTTGAAACCGTTGAGGTTGAATGCCATGGTGCTGATACCCAGTGAGGTGAACCAGATACCGATGACAGGCCATGCAGCCAGGAAGAAGTGCAAGCTGCGGCTGTTGTTAAAGGAAGCGTATTGGAAGATTAAGCGACCAAAGTAGCCGTGAGCAGCAACGATGTTGTAGGTTTCTTCTTCTTGACCGAAGACGTAACCGTAGTTCTGAGATTCGGTTTCGGTTGTTTCACGAACCAAGGAGGAGGTGACCAAAGAACCGTGCATTGCACTGAACAGTGAACCACCGAAGACACCTGCAACGCCGAGCATGTGGAAGGGGTGCATCAAGATGTTGTGCTCTGCTTGGAACACCAACATGAAGTTGAAGGTTCCAGCAATACCCAGAGGCATACCATCAGAGAAGGAACCTTGTCCGAGGGGGTAAATCAGGAATACGGAGGTTGCTGCTGCAACAGGTGCAGAGTAAGCTACGCAAATCCAGGGACGCATACCTAAGCGGTAGGATAACTCCCACTGACGACCTAACCAGCAGAATATGCCAATAAGGAAGTGGAATGCGACGAGCTGGTATGGACCACCGTTGTACAACCACTCATCTAAGGAAGCTGCTTCCCAGATGGGGTAGAAGTGCAAGCCGATGGCGTTGGAGGAAGGAACAACAGCACCAGAGATGATGTTGTTTCCATAGATTAAGGAACCTGCAACTGGCTCACGGATTCCGTCGATGTCAACGGGAGGTGCTGCGATAAAAGCGATGATGAAACAGATGGTAGCGGAGAGGAGGGTGGGAACCATCAGTACACCGAACCAACCTACATATACGCGATTTTCCGTGGAGGTGATCCACTGGCAGAACCGCTCCCATACGTTACCGCTTTCGCGACGTTGTATTGTTGTGGTCATTGTTGTTATAAGTGCGATAAACTTTTTGAGTCTTATTTATCAGGTAAGTCAGTGATTTACCTGTCATTTATAAATTTAGATCAATTCACTTAAACTGAAGTGCTTATTTAATACTTTGTTACATATTATATTTTCTTTAACAAAAGTAAAGTTATTCATAGAAACATAACGATAACTTTTAGAATGTGTTATCTACCAAAGAAAATATAAACCTAAAATTATCTGTTTATTAACAATCAGATCAAAGCATCCCACGGTCAGTGCATCAGTGCTACAAGTAAAAGAAACACTCTTTCCCTGTTCCCTTAGAAGTCAAAATATATGTAAGGTAAACTGCCTTCAGGAGCGAGTAACAAAACACTGTAGAAACACAAAGGTACGAAAACAAGCTTTAGAGGCCAGATCAACTGTAACTTCAATGTTCGGTTAAAAATGTAGACAAGAGCCATTGCAATATATAGAACGACTAGCAAAATTGCCAGTTGGTATTGAGTTATGTTTAAGGCATCAACGTACACCTTTTGAGCAAATTGCTCATTGGCAGAAAAACCCCAAAGATGCTGAAATACAAAAGAGGAATCTTCAAGGTTGGGCAAGCGGAACCAAATCCAAGAGGTGAAAACCATAAATTGCGTAAGTAGCCAAGCCAAAACTGTACCCAATGGTTGTTGCCAGAAATTTTCCAGATCTTCAAAGCGATCGCTGATAACATCAGTGAAACGATGAACAGCCAAAGCTAATCCGTGAAAAACCCCCCAAACCACAAAACCCAATCCTGCACCGTGCCAAATACCTGCAATCAGCATGATAATCATTAAATTAAGGCAGGTCCGATCTAATCCTTGGCGAGAACCACCCAAAGGAAAGTACAGGTAATTACGCAGCCAATCTCCTAGAGTGATGTGCCAGCGCCGCCAAAAGTCAGCAATACTCGTACTGAAGTAGGGAAAGTCAAAATTTTCCGGTAAAACCACCCCAAATAGCAAAGCACTTCCACGGGCAATATCCACGTAACCACTGAAATCCAGATACAACTGGAAGCCGTAAGCAAAAGTTGCTAACCACAAATCTGTGCTACCCGCCCTTTGCAAGTTCCCAAAACATAAGTCAACAAAAATTCCCAAATGGTCTGCTATAATCACTTTTTTGACTGCACCCCTAGCAATAAGCCATAGTCCCTCTGCCACAATATCAGGAGTTAGCAAGCGGAAATTTTTGAATTCATTCGCTAAGCTGCGAAAACCAGTAATTGGACCTGAAATCAGTTTGGCAAAGAAAAACTTGTATGCGGCAAATTGAAGAAACTCCTGAGTAGCGGGTGCGCCACGGTAGACATCAACTAAATATGCAATACACTCAAAGGTAAAAAATGAAATTCCCAAAGGGGTAATCAGTTTAAAAGAGTCAGCAGATAAAGTGATAATACTCGGGTAAAAGAATTCTAAGAAAGGTAGTAAATATTTGAATATCAGTAGTAAAAAAACATTAGAAATTATACCTAACCACAAAAGCTTGAGACGGCGATGGTTCCAATCAATTTGAGCGAAATACCATTCTTGTTCAGAATATTGCCACTCTGAAAAATGGGGATGTGGTATCGTTTTTTCATCAATTTCTTTTCCAATACGAAAATTAAAAAAAGTGAGTACTAGTAGTAACGGGATGTAATGAACTTGCAAAGATGCGTAAAAAACTAGGCTAGCAAGTAGCAACGTCCATAACCGCAACTTTTGTTGTGCCACAGACCAATAAATTCCCAGGACACTCAGCAAAAATAACCCGTATAGAATTGAAATAAAGTTCATGTTTTAGTTATTAGTCATTAGTCATTAGTTATTAGTTAGGAGTTTTCACCTCACTCCCGACTCCTTCACTTCCTCACTCCCTCACTCCCTCACTCCCTTCTCCCCACAATTTATTTGCTGAACCAAGGAATAGTAGGATCATTCGCAAGCTTTTTCGATATTTTATAAGCACCGTAGCGGTTGAGATGGCTGGGATCGGAAAAGTAGTCATTTGCCTTAGGCCATAATTGGCTTAAGTCTTGGTAAATAAAATTTGGTTTGCCTGCCAAACTTTGCATATACTGCTGAAATTCTTGCTCATATTTTGAGCGTACTGAGTCTAAATAATATGCTGTAACAGGCATATTGACAAAGACTAAAGTTATTTTCTGAGACTGGGTAAATCTAAGTAGTGTTTGTAGAGCAGTATTTTGCTCACCTTGCAGTCGAAAATATTTGTAGTCGTTGTCGTAGTTACCAGAGACTAGAGAATATTTTTGATAGTATGTAGTTGGTTGGAAGCGAGTCGAAAGAGGGAGAAATCCATCAAATTCAACTGCTTGCACCTGAATATCTTCTGGATTTTTGCTGTGTGATTTTTGAGTAACTGCTTGGTTTGTGTTGCTAATAATAGGCAAATATTTCAATTGTTGTTTCAAAAGATTTTTAAGATTGTCACGCTTTTGATAAGTCGCGGAAAAAGTAGCTAAACCTTTACTTAACCAAATATCTACAGCTTGATAAGTGCTCTCACCTTGCGGAGGTTCTTCCATTGCCGTTTCTTGCTCTGTGCTGGCTGCTTTTTGCAACACATATTGATATCCTGGTGATGCAGCAATTGTGCTAAAAGTTATATCCTCTCGACCGCTGTTGAAAGCACGAGCACCATCTGCCCAAATAATAAGTTTTGGTAGTTCCGATGGCTTAAGAACTCGACGCACAACAAAATCGACGACTTTTGCTGTGGCACCATTAATGCCAAAGTTAAAAACATCAATATTCTGAGAACCTTGAGTTGCTAAAGATTTAGAAATAGCAACAGGATCTATTCCCCTCAAAGCGCGGGAAGATCCAATAATCAATACATCTGGTGGATGCCCTGTTTTTGCTAAACGCTGTTTGTATAGTATGAGTTGCTCATCTAATTGGGAAGCATTGAAACTTGGTATTTGCCTGAGTAATGATCCTGATTTGTGAGAACGTGCTGCAAGAATAATCGCAGTTGGTGTTGCTTTTGACTTCAACGGTGAGGCTTCCAAATCTGGTTGCGTAGAATTCGATGCATTGAATACATTGTTCTCATCTTTAGGAGATTTTTCTTTAGAAGTACTTGTAAAAAATGCAGTTCTCTGTTTCTGGTCAGCCGAATCAGTATACGATGTTTTAATAGTAGAAGATGATTTAGGCGAAACACTGCTAACCGTGGATGTTGGGGGTGTGATGCGGGATAAAAATTTCCCCAATATCCAATCTGTTTGTAAAGTCAGTAGTAATCCCAACGCACCCCATACTAAGGCAACTTTGAGTCCTTGTCCTTGATGATGATTTTTAGTTTTTTGTTGTGATTTGTTCTCTGTAAACAACTGCGTTGCTAAAAAAAGCTTTCTGACATTTGCGCTCCAATCTTGAGTCACTTGTGTGACAAAAATGTAAATTTCCTCTGTAGATATGTTAGGGCGCAGCACAGGTTCGTCAGTCTCAGAAGTTGGAAGCTCGTGAACATAAGCAGAGGTTGGAGCAAATTTTGGAGTTGCTTGTGCTACCAATGGTTCACGGTGTTTATAATCGACACTGTAGTCCCAAAAAGGTTCCTTGTTACCAGCACACCGACCGTAGACGCGCACACCAGCAATTCCGGAGATTTTTAGCTGATGCACAAACTCAGTCACTTGTGAAGCAACTTGTTCGCGTGCTGGACAAAGGGGTGCATCACACATGATGTGCAATAAATCCCCAATGCGTTGCACAAAGACGCGAATACCTCCGGTTTTGAGACGCATATCTAAATCAGGGTTGAGCAAACGCTCAAGTAGGAAAACAATAGCACGTTCATCCCCAGAAGTCGCCAGTTGCTGGGCTGAGATTGCAAGCGCTGGGTGTTCGTTAGCAGGTAAGGACAACCAATCAACCCATGCTGGTTGGTTATCTGTTATTTTTTGTCCATACACTGTCGCTGCAACAATACCTTGGGGGGCTATTTTTTCTAAAACAGGTCTTACGGCTTGTAAACACAGTGTCTTCTCTAAAATTGGATCAGTTGCCAATGTTTCAGAAACTGGGGTACAAAAGATATGTAGTGTTGATTCTTTGAGTATTGCTTCTACTGTCACTTTTGACTCTAACAACGTCTCACTTAACAAACGTGACAGGGCTTGCACATCTCCCCAACGCGCCCATTCCTTAAGCATTACCTTAGATGGCGTCAAATCCACTTTGAACAGCCAATCTATCCTCTTTTCACCCTTGACACGCGAAGCGATCACAGCTTCTTGGTAACCAGAAAGTTTAAGATGCCGTAATTTCTGGGCGACTGGTTCGGCAATTAAAGATGGATCTGGGTTAGAATAACTCGATTCACAAAATACCCACAGCTGAGTTTGATTTTTGTAATTGTTTTGTGTGGATTTTTGCTTGATGACTTCAACTTGTACAGCAATATCAAAAGTACTGAGTGTTTCACTCAGATAACGAGCGATCGCCTCTGGATCTCCTTGGTGCGCTAAAGTTTCGTTAGAAACAATCAGCCCTCCACTAGCAGCTTTTTGCGATTTTCCCTCATCTTCTAGCAGCGCTTGCTCTACCTGTTCTAAATGCCGATCAAGTTGATTGAGATAAACTTTATGACACCATCTCGGTTGATTTTCCCCTTTTTTGCGTCCGTAGACAAAGACTTGATAAATTGCAGGTTGCTCAATGCTAGTCAGGACATCCAAATCTGTTTGTTGTAATGCTCGCAGCAAGTCAGACAGAGTTTGCCAACGCTGAGGACATTCTCGACCTTCACATAAAATGTGTAGTTCGTTTCCCTGCAACCGGATTTTTACCCCGAAAGTGCTAATCCCTGTTGCTTGGCTAACCCACTGCACTAGAGATTTTTGGCGATCTGGTAATTCTGTTTTCATGGAAAGTTGACTTGACAGGAAGCTGTGATTTTTAACAGTGCTTTCGTTGAGCAATAAATTACTTACTAGCTCAAGGGGATTTTGTCAATCCGTTTTGACTAGGAATTTAGTGAAATGATTCTCAATGGCTATTCCCGAATCGCCAATCCCCAATTCCTTGTAAACTAGAACTATAGAATTATGACACTATGTCGTTTTTTTTAACACTTTTGTTACCTTATAACTTTGTAAAATCGGCAAAAATAGTTGTGTACAGTTACAAGACTGACTTTTGTTTGGTTTTGCATTTTATCCCTTTCATTCTTGAACCCCCACCGAAAACTAATGCCACCTGTGACCCCCGGTTCTTTATCTGATTCTGGACTAAATCTAACTTTGTTTACCATTCCTCAGTCTTTGCTTTTGCAAGTTGGTACCGCATCTATACTACTTTTGCAAATAGCAGAAATTAGCACAACAGAAACTCTACAAGCGTTTGGGGAGGCGACAGTTGAATTGTTTCGAGGCGATCGCCTGCCGATTCTTAATTTCCCTGATGAAAAAGAATCTTAAAATCTCAAAAATGCACTTTGCCTCCTCAATGATTCTATGGCAATTGTCATAACTCAGTCAGCTCATAGAATCAAAAAATCTTAACTTGCTTAACCGGCATAAAGGATATGAATTACCTTTTATACTCTTTTACTCAGGCAGTGAACATCTACCCCGCCTCCGACTTATTTTTGCGCCATCGCCTGCAAGTCGTAGAGGAGTTGTGGGAGTCGGTTCTGCGCCAAGAGTGTGGTCAAAAGATGGTAGACTTGCTGCGGCAACTACAGGATTTGTGTTCCCCAGAGGGACAAGCAATCAACGACCAAGCTTCCTCTGTGTTCAAGTTGATAGAACAGCTCAATATCAACGAAACAATTCGAGCTGCTCGTGCTTTCGCTTTGTATTTTCAGTTGATTAACATCATAGAGCAGGACAACGAACAAAAACAGCAATTAATTCGTTATGAGGTAGAAACAGAGTCAACAACTCAAGAAACTCTACCAGATTTCATCTGTTCATCAAACCAAGAAGAAGCAGAAAATCCTGTTAACAGTGGACTTGGAGCAGACTTATTGACAAAAAGTTGGCAAGCAAACTCCAATAATAAACGAAAAGGAACTTTCGCCAGTTTGTTGCCTTATTTATTCAATTTAAACGTCCCACCACAGCAAATTCAACGTCTGATTGCACAGTTGGACGTGCAGCTTGTATTTACAGCTCACCCAACAGAAATTGTTCGGCATACAATCCGTGATAAACAACGGCGAGTGGTTAAACTGTTGCAACAGCTAGATGTAGTGGAAAAACGTTCTACAAACGGTAGTCCTTCGTGGGAAGTCGAGGAAGTACAAGAACAACTGCTCGAAGAAATTCGCCTGTGGTGGCGTACCGATGAACTACACCAGTTTAAACCCTCAGTACTCGATGAAGTAGATTATGCCTTGCACTACTTCCAAGAAGTTTTATTTGATAGTATTCCTCATTTGCACAAACGTTTAAAACACGCATTGTCTAGCACTTTTCCCTGGTTGGAACCTCCTGGGAAAAACTTCTGTAAGTTTGGCTCTTGGGTAGGAGCAGACAGAGATGGAAATCCATCTGTGACACCAGAAATTACCTGGCAAACAGCTTGCTATCAGCGCAACATTGTGCTAGAGAAATACATCAAGTCGGTGAGGCAGTTGATAAACTTGTTGAGTTTATCGCTCCATTGGAGTGATATATTACCAGACTTGCTGGAATCTTTGGAGTTGGAGCAGTCCCAACTGAGTGAAGTTTACGAGCAACTGGCCTTGCGCTTTCGACAAGAACCATATCGACTGAAGCTATCTTATGTGCTCAAGCGGCTGGAAAATACTCGCGATCGCAACCTAGCTCTGTACAAACGAGAACCCCTAAAGAATGAGAATATCCCAATTTACCATTCAGGAGCAGATTTTTTAGCAGAACTACGCTTGATTGAACACAACTTGACAGAAACAGGTTTGAGTTGTCGAGAATTGGAACATCTAATCTGTCAGGTAGAAATTTTTGGTTTTAACTTAACACATCTCGACATCCGCCAAGAATCAACCCGTCACTCTGATGCTTTAAACGAAATCTTGGAATACCTGGGAGTTTTAAAAGTCCCCTACGACGAACTATCAGAACAGGAGAGAACTGCTTGGCTAGTTGAAGAACTGCAAACACGTCGCCCGTTAATTCCAGCAGAACTGCCATTTTCCGAAAAAACGAACGATGTGATTCAAACTTTACGGATGGTGCGATCGCTCCAACAAGAGTTTGGTCATCATATTTGCCAAACTTACATTATCAGCATGTGTCGCCAAGTAAGCGACGTGTTGGAAGTGTTGCTACTGGCTAAAGAAGCTGGACTTTATGATCCGGGTACTGCTATTGGAAGCATTCAAGTTGTTCCCCTGTTTGAAACAGTAGAAGATTTGCAACGTTCCACAAGCGTTATGCGGGAACTGTTTACATTACCCTTGTACCGCGCTTTGCTAGCAGGAGGGTATAAAGCAGGGGAGATGAAGGAGTTATTTCTTTCCCCTTCGGGTTCGCAGTCGCCTGCGGAG